>DASSAT010000339.1:0-11188 GCA_035699305.1 Fimbriiglobus sp.
TAGGCACACTCCGTGTGCCGTCTCCGAAGAACGGCACACGGAGTGTGCCTACTACACTCAAGGCTCGCTATCCCACACCGGACCGCGCTCTAAAGCGCCGACCGGCCAGCGGCGGCCGCCCGCTCGGCCAGCCGCTTGGCGTGGGTTGCCCGGCCAGGGTACGCCCGGTCCTGAGTGGGGGCGTACTGCTCGTACCGCTCCCACCACCCCCGCGCCTCTCGCCAGGCATCAGCCGCCTGTGCCCGCGCCTTCTCGGCGGCGGCCTTCTTCTTTGGGTCGGCCGCCAGTTGCTCGGCCTGCGCGTGAAGCTGCTCGGCCTGCTCGTGCTTGCACAGGGCCAGCAGGTACGTCGATTCCGCCAGCCCGGCGTCGGCCACCGCCCGGTTGACCAGTGTTGCAAACGCCTGCGCCCCCTCCTGCCAGAACTGGTCCACCGCCCGCTGGGCCTCGGCCAGCGCTCCGGGGGCGGTCCGCTCCCGGTCGCGGGCGCGGGCCAGTTGTGTGTACAACTCGTGCGCCTTCTCGACCCACTCCTTGATCCCCCGGTCCTGGTCCTTCCGCAGTTGGGTCCGGGCGGTGTCGAACCCCTGCCGCTTGGCCACCAGCAGCGGCGTCGCCTCATAGAAGTGCCCGCGCTGGATCCGCTCCCGGGGCGACGGCGCGACCAGGAACGACGCCGCGAACAGATTGACGGCCGTGTCGCGGAGCCGGTCGGCCGCCTCCGGCACCCCGATGTCGCCGCCGTGCGGGGCCAACTCGGGTGGGACGGCGATCAGCGACGGCGGCAGCAGGCTGATCCGGTACCCCGCGATGATCCGGTCGTCCGCTGCGGTCCCGCCCTCCCCGACGGGGGTGAACGAGCCGAGCACCCGGGCATAGGAGAACTCTTCGGTCGGCGGGTCCCAGAACTTGAGGTCGGGGAGCTTCGCCTCGGCCGCGAACCGCTGCCACTGGGCCGCGGGGTCCACCGCCAGCCGGACCGGCAGGTCGGTCCGCAGCTCATCTTCTAGCCGCTTCAGCCGCGGGGCGAGGGCGGCGACCGGCACCGCCAGGACCGGGACCGACGCCTTCACCTCGTCCGGCGAGACCTTCCAGGGGTTGCCCTTGTCCTCGCGCCACGCCTTGAGTTGGTCGGGGTTGGCCTTCACCTGGGCCAGGGTGCCGACCCCCTGTCCGTTCGGCCCCGGCACCGCCGCGCCACGCCACGGGTCGAAGAGCAGCACGTCGGCGCCGGCCCGCACCCCGACCGCCCAGAACGGCCCCCGCGGTGCTCCGCCGGCCCCGCCGGGGAGGTACGTCCATTCCCGGTCGGCGGCCTCGGGCGGTCCGATCAGCGCCCCGTCGAGGTCGAGCTGCTGGAGCAGAGCGAGGAACACATACGCCCGTTCCAGCCCGCTGCCAGAACCGCGGCGGAGGATCGCCGTCGGCGGCACCGGCGGCATCGCCACCGGCCCGGGCGCAATCCACGGCTGAAGGACGACCTGCCGGCACACCCAGGCGAACGCCAACTGAGCTTGCTGGGTCGGCGGCAGCCCGGCCACGTCCAGCGCCCGCGCCGCGTCTCGCAGGTACAGGCACTCCGCCACATAAATGGGGTCGAGGCCGGTGTACGACGCGGGGCGGAGGCTCTTCAGATCGTCGTCGCGCAGCCCGAGCAGGCCGCGGAGCGACTTCTCCGCCTCCGGGGTCAGCCCGGCCGGATGCGGCGCGTCCGGCTTCTGAGCGAGGTCGTTGTTGAGCTGGTTGAGGATGCGGCGGCAGCCGGCCGGGTCGCTCTCCTTGCGCAGCTGGGCGACCACCCCCTGCCACGGATCGACTGCCTCGCGGTCGGTCGTAGTCGGCTGGTACGAAGGCGCCCGCGTACAGCCTGGCAGGGCGAACCATGCCGCGACGAGCGCCACCACGGCGGCCGCGGCGAAGAACACGGGACGAAGCGGTCGGGTGGTCAGCGTCATCTCGGGTTACTCAGAGGTCGGGTCGGCCAGGGCCGCGCGGACGCGGAGGCAGGATCGGACCACGGCCGGCAGGTCGGCCAGGGGGACCATGTTCGGGCCGTCGCTGGGGGCGCGGTCAGGGTTGGGGTGAGTCTCGACGAACACGCCGTCGCAGCCGGCCGCCACCGCCGCCCGGGCCAGGTGCGGCACCATCCGCCGGTCGCCGCCGGTGCGGTCCCCGAGCGCCCCCGGAGTCTGTACGCTGTGGGTGGCGTCGAAGATCACCGGCGCGCCGGTTTCCTGCATCCACGGCACCGCCCGCATGTCGTTGACCAATAGCCCGTAGCCGAACGTCGTCCCCCGCTCGGTCAAGAGCACTCGCCGGTTGCCGACCTCGGCCAGCTTGGCGACGACGTTCTTCATGTCCCAAGGGGCCATGAACTGCCCCTTCTTGACGTTCACCACCCGGCCAGTCTTCCCGGCGGCTTCGAGCAGGTCCGTCTGTCGGGCCAGGAACGCCGGCACCTGCAACACGTCGCACACCTCGGCGACGGGAGCGGCGTGGGCCGGCTCGTGGATGTCTGTCGTCACAGGCAGTCCGGTCGCCTGCTTGACCGCGGCAAGGGTCTTCAACCCCTCGTCGATGCCGACCCCGCGGAACGACTTGCCGGCGCTGCGGTTGGCCTTGTCGAAGGACGCCTTGAAGACGAGCGGCAGCCCGAGGGCGTCGGCGAGCCGGCGAAGTTCGTCGGCGACGCGCAGGGTGAAGTCACGCGACTCGATGACGCACGGCCCGGCGATCCACAAGAGCGGGGCGCCCGCGCCGACCCGGTAATCACCAATCTGAACGGGCTGGGTATCGGGCATTTGTCCCCCTGCACCCAGAGGGGGTGAGGGCGTGAAAGACCTTGGCTTTGTCACGCCCTCACGCCCTCACGCCCTCACGCCCTCACCCCCTCATGCCTTGAGCGGTGGCTGCGGCAGCCCGTCGATCTTGGCCGCCAGGATGAAGTCGTTCTCGGTCAGCCCGCCGGCCGCGTGCGTCCATAGTTCGATCGCCACGTCGCGGTAGCCGGTCAGGTGCAGGTCGGGGTGGTGCCCCTCGGCCTCTGCCAGGTCGCCGACCCGGCGGAAGAACTCCAGCCCAGCGGCGAAGTCCTTCACCCGCCACGTGCGGACGATCCGTTTGCCGTCGGCCGTCAGCCGCCACTGCGGCACTGCGGCCTGGAGCCGCGACACCTCGTGGGACTTGAGGGCCGGCACCCCGCCCTCGCACGGAGTACACTTCTTCGCAGTCAATTCTGTGGCGGTGGTCATGTCGCGCCTCCGGTCGGTGGGCGTATGGTCAGGATACGAAGCTTGCCCCGGCGGCACAACGCCCCCTGGGACCGCGGCCGTCCCGGCTGCTCTTGTGCTCCGCCGGACGGGGCGCAGGCGTTTCAATCGAAGCACCCGGCCTGCACAACAAGAGCGGCCGGGACGGCCGCGGTCCCAGGTCAAACCTGCCGAAGGGTCGGTAAAAGTTGCCCTCCCTCTGGAAAAAAGGTTCTGGTACAGTCCCGCCCGCTTCGCGGGACCGGCGCGCCTCCACGGACGGGGGCGGCGAGTCCCAAGCGGGGGCCGGCCGGCGGTTCCGGTCGGCCGCGCGAGGCAAGGAGGAGACCCGTGGCCCGTCCGTGGCGGCTACGGCACAAACTGGTTCTCGGGCTGGCCCTGGTGGTCGGCAGCGTCGCGCTGTTGCTGGGCGGGGCGCTGTTCGGGCTGTCGTCGTACCTGGAGACGATGCAGACCACCCGCCGCAAGCTCGAGCGGATGCAGATCGTGGTCCAGCTGCGCGACCACATCCAGCGGATCTCCTTCGCCGGCCAGGGGCCGCGGGCCAACGACGCCGCCGGCTCCCAATTCAATAGCGAGAAGGAGCAGGTGCTCGACGCCATCCGGGCGACCCGGTTGACCGCGAAGGTCCACGCCGACACCCTCAAAGCCAACACCGACCGCCTCGACCCGGACGATTCCGAGGACGAGGCCCGCCTGATCGAGCGGCTCGGCGAGGCGCTCACCCAACTGGAGCGGGCGGTCAACCTGGCCGCCCCGCACCCGATCACCTCTCCCGCCAACCCGCAGCAGCTCAACGACCGGCTGCTGGACGACCCGGAGGTGAACAAGGCCCACACCCTGCTCACCCGGTACTCCAACGAACTGTTCCAGATCCTCATCACCGACATCAACCACTCGTTCGAGCGGTCCGACGCCAACCACCGCCGCAGCCTGACCGTCGCCGGGTTCGCCACCGCCCTGGCCGTCGTGCTGGTGCTGACCCTGCTGTACTACTTCCGGGTCTGGGTGTTCACGCCGATCAAACTGCTCCAGGCCGGCGTCCACCGCGTCCACGAGGGGAACTTCGACCACCCGATCCGGCTTGGCTCCAAGGACGAGCTGGAGGAACTGGCCAACGAGTTCAACGCCATGACCGCCCGGCTGCGCGAGGTGTACAAGGACCTCGCTCGGCAGGTGAACGAGCGGACCCGGCAGCTCGTCCGCAGCGAGCGGATGGTGTCGGTCGGGTTCCTGGCCGCGGGGGTGGCCCACGAGATCAACAACCCGCTCGCATCGATCGCCTTCTGCGCCGAGGCGCTGGAGCGGCGGCTGCACGACCTGCTCGCCCGCGCCCCCGGCGAGTCGGAGGTGGTGCTGAAGTATCTGCGGATGATGCAGGACGAGGCCCAGCGGTGCAAGCAGATCACCCACAAGCTGCTCGACTTCAGCCGCTCCGGCGGCAAGCGCGAGCCGGCTGAGCTGACCCAACTGATCCAGGACGTGATTGAGGTCGCCCAGTGCCTGCCGACTGCCCGCGGCAAGCGGATCGTCTTCCAGCCCAACGCCCCCGTCATGGCCCCGGTCCGGGTGCCGGAGGTCAAAGGGGTGGTACTCAATGTGGTGGTGAACGGGCTGGAAAGTATGGAGGAGGGTGGGGTATTGACGGTCGCCCTGGCCGTCCGGGGGGAGTTCGCCGAGATGACGTTCGCCGACACCGGATGCGGAATGACGCCGGACGTACTGGAGAACCTGTTCGAGCCGTTCTTCACCCGCAGCCGGACGGGGCATGGCACCGGGCTGGGGCTGGCGACCAGCCACCTGGTCATCGACCAGCACGGCGGCACCATCGCCGTCGCCAGCGGCGGCCCCGGCAAGGGGAGTACGTTCGCCATCCGGCTGCCGCTACGTAGTGTCGGTGCCGGTGACAGTGCCGGTGAGAAGTCCGCCGATCCGGAAGGGCGCGTCCTCGCCTTCCCGGGAGCGCGGACTGTCGCCGCCTGATTGCCCACTGACACTGACACCGACACTGACACTGCTGTAGGAGACGGCATTGACGACCCAGCCGCACGCCCGCCTGCGGGTCCTGTTCGTGGACGACGAGCGCTCGCTCCAGGAGTTCATGCGAACCGAGCTGCCCCGCCTCGGGCACGAGGTCACGGTCTGCCCGAACGGGACCACCGCCCTGGAGGCCATTAAGCAACAGACCTTCGACGCCGCCATCCTCGACATCCGAATGCCCGACGTGTCCGGGATCGACGTGCTTCAGCGGCTCAAGCAGGTCAGCCCGGACACCGAGGCAGTGATGATGACCGGGTACGCCAGCGAGGAGTCGGCCGTCCAGGCGATGCGGCTCGGGGCGTGCGACTACCTGCGCAAGCCGTGCAAGCTGGCCGAGATCGAGGCCGTGCTGCTGCGCATCCGCGAGAAGATGCAGCTCAAGAACCGGGCCGCGGCACTCGAAACCCGGGTGCAGGCCGCGGAGGGGCCGGGCGGGCTGATCGGCAACAGCCCGGCGATGGTCCCGGTGCAGCGGCTCATCGACCAGATCGCCCCGACCGAGGCCCGCGTGCTCATCACCGGCGAGACCGGGACCGGCAAGGAGATCGTCGCCCGGACGTTGTTCCTGAAGTCCACCCGAGCGGACATGCCGTTCGTCCCGGTCAACTGCGGGGCGCTGTCGCCGACCCTGGTCGAGAGCGAGCTGTTCGGCCACAAGAAGGGGTCGTTCAGCGACGCCAAGGCCGACCGTAAGGGTCTCTTCGAGGTCGCCAACGGCGGCACGCTGTTCCTCGACGAGCTGGGCGAGTTGGACAAGAACATCCAGGTGAAGCTGCTGCGGTTTTTGGAGTCCGGCGAGATCCGCCCGGTGGGCGCGAACGACCCGGTGATCACCGACGTGCGGGTAGTCTGCGCGACCAACCGCGACCTGCGGCAGATGATCGCCGAAGGGGCGTTCCGCGAGGACTTACTGTACCGGCTGAACATGTTCCACATCCACCTGCCGCCCTTGCGCGAGCGGAAGGCGGACGTGCCGGACCTGGCCCGGCACCTGCTGGCGCGGGCGGCGAAGCGACCGGTCGAACAGGTCGGCCACCTGCTCACGCCGGACGCGCTGGAGGTGATGCTCGACTACCACTGGCAGGGCAACGTCCGCGAGGTGGCCAACGCGATGGAATACGCCTGGATCGTCTCGGCCGGCCAGCCGATCACGGCCCTACACCTGCCCTACGACGTGCGCGCCCCCCGTTCACAGTCCGCCGCGCGACCGGCCGAGTTGAACGTGCTATCTCTGGTTCCGGCGCCGGGTCCGCCGGCCACGGCGGGCGGGACCAAGACTCTCTCCGACGTGGAGATGGAGTACATCCTTCAGGTGTACGCCAAGAACAACTACAACAAGCAGGTGACGGCCGCTGAGTTGGGGATCAGCCTGAAGACGCTCTACAACAAGCTGCACAAGTACGAGGAGGAACTCCGCCACCGGGCCGGCTGACCACCGGTCCGGGGGGTGTTCCGAACCACCGACCGCAGGGGAGTGTGATGGAACTCCGCGAATTGCAGACCAACTGGGACCAGTTCGGCCGCACCGACCCGATGTGGGCCATCCTGACCCACGCGGACAAGCGGGGCGGCGGCTGGAAGTCGGACGAGTTCTTCGCGACCGGCCGGCAGGAGATCGCGGCCGTGCTCGGCTACCTGGCCGGGCTAGGGCTGCCGAAGGCGCGACGGGCCGCTCTGGATTTCGGGTGCGGCCTGGGCCGGCTGACCCAGGCGCTGGGCGAGCAGTTCGAGCGCGTTACCGGGGTGGACATCGCACCGTCCATGATCGACGGGGCACGCCGACACAACCGCCACGGGGACCGGTGTCGGTACGTCCTCAACGACCGCGACGACCTCTCCGTCCTCCCCGACGGGTCGTTCGACCTGATCTACTCGAACATCGTACTCCAGCACATGAGGCCGGAGTACAGCCGGCGGTACGTCCGGGAGTTCGTTCGGCTGCTCACCCCCGGCGGGGCGGCCGTCTTTCAGCTCCCAAGCGAGCCGGCGGCCGAGACCGCGGCGCTGGCGGCGCGAGGCGTCCAGCCCCTACCGGACTCCGCCCTCCGGTGCCGGATCACCGTTTCCGAGGCGTCGGTGACGGCCCGCGCCGGGGACCCGATTACCGTTACCGCGACGGTGGAGAATGCCGGTGACCAGACGTGGCAGGCGGGGACTCCGGCCGACCGGTTCCAGGTCCGGCTCGGGAACCACTGGCGGGACGAGGCCGGCGAGGACCTGCTGTTCGACGACGCGCGGGTGAACCTGCCCGGGGACGTGCCGACCGGCGCCCGGGTGGTGATCCCGATCACGGTGCAGGCGCCGGCCAAGCCCGGACGGTACGTGCTCGAGTTGGACATGGTGCAGGAGCACGTCGCCTGGTTCGCCACCAAGGGGGGCCGACCGGCCGCGGTGTCGGTGCACGTGGGACCGGCCCTCGGGGCGGCCGGGGGCGGGTCGCTGTTCGCCAAGATGGAGATGCACGGCGTCCCCTGGCTGAGCGTGATCCACGAGGTGGTGTCGGCCGGCGGCCTGGTATTCGACGTCCAGCGGGACGAATACGCCGGAGCGGAGTGGATCGGATACCGGTACTGCATCGGCCGGCGGGGCTGACGCACCCCGGCGAGGCGGGCGTTGATATGCCGGTGACAGCGGCCTAGCCGAGGTCGCCTGAAGACACTCAACGACGAGCCGCACAAGTATGGGCAAGAACACCGCCACCGGGCCGGGTAGCGATTGGGGGCAATGGTGGAGCGACTCCGGCCGGCGTTCGTGTGGGCGGTGTGGGCCGGGATGACCGCCTTCGCGGGGCTGTTCGTCGCCTGGTACGGCGGCCGCCTCCCGGTGCAGGACGACTTCTTCTACGATAAGATCCGCTTCAATACCCATCTGCCTCCCGCGGCCGACCTCTGGGAGCAGTTGAACGAGCACCGCCCGCTGCTTCCGCGGTTGGTCACCTGGGGGGTGGCGCGGACCCTCGGGCCGAACCTGCGAACGCAGATGGGGGTCGATCTGGCCCTGCTCGCGGCGACCGCCGCGGGGCTGATTCTGTCCGCCCGTCGGCTGCGGGGCCACACCACCTTCTCGGACGCCTTTTTCCCTCTGGTCCTGCTCTCGGTCGGGCAGCACGAGAACCTGCTCTGGGCCGTTCAGGTCAACTTCATCCTCCCCATCTACCTCCAGGTGTTGGGCCTGATCCTGGTTGCGGAAGCCGGGGAGCAGCTGTCGCCGGGCCGGGCGCTCGGCGTGGGCTTGTGCGCAATCGGGTTGTCCCTGTGCGGCATGCAAGGGGTGGCGACCGGCACGCCGCTGGCGGCTTGGCTCGTGTACGCCGGGTGGCGGGCGGCGCGAGCCGGGTCGGACCGGCGGGCCGCAAGCGTGGCGGTTGCTCTGGGGCTGGCCGTACTCGGGTTGGTCGCGGCGAACTTCGTCGGGCTGGTCCGAACGTTCCAGCCGGGATCAACGGACCTGGCCGTGGCGCGGTACGCGCTGCGGATGCTGGCCGCGGGATGGGGGCCGGTCGGGGAGCAGATCGGGCCTGCCGAGCCGACCCGCTGGCCACCGTTGCTGGGAGCGGCAACCTTTATCGTTCTGGCGGCGACCACGTGGCGGCTGGTCCGGTACGCCCGCGAGCCAAGGGATCGTCTGGCCGCGACGGGTCTGCTCGCCCTGCTCGCGGGGTTCGCGGTTCTGGCCGCCGGGATCGGTTACGGCCGGGCGGCAGTGAGCGGCGGCGCCCTGGTGAACCGCTACGTCACCCTGATGGCGCCGGTACTCTGCGCCTGTTACCTGTCGTGGGTGCGCTTCGGTCCACCACGGGTGGGCGAGGCCGTGACCGGCGGGCTGTTCCTGGCCGCCGCGGTCTTCGCCTGGCCCAACGCTGCCGCCGGGCTGACCGCCGCCCGCGCCCAACACGCGGTCCACAAGTACATCGAACGGGACATCTACCTGGGAGTGCCGCGGTCGTTCCTGGCCGAACGGTACTCCTGGTTCCTGGCGTGTCCAAGCCCCGTCTGGTACGAGCCGATCCTGGAAGGGATGCGGCAGCGCGGTCTCGCCCCGCTCCATCGGATGGCGGCCGAGCCGAAGCTGCGGGAGGTGCCGGCGACGTGGCGGGTGGAGGCGTTCCCCGCCGCCGGTCCAGACGGCTGGTGTCGCGCGGACGACTTGCAGCACGTCTTGCTCACCGTCACGGTCTCGGCCCCGGGGCCGACGACCGGCGTCCGGGTCCGCTACTCGGTGGCCGGCGAGCCGGGCCGCGTGTCGAGTGAGGCGTACTGGCGGCTTCCGACGGCCGACGGGTCGGAACAGCCGATCACCGTGCTGCACGCGCTGGGCACCGGCGAGGGGCTTGAGAGGCGGCTGTGGCTCGGGTTCGGGGTAAGCCGGTTTCACCTCGTCGTTCGCGGGCCAGGGGCCGCGGTGCGGATCGAGGGCGTGACGGTGTTTGTCGCGGAATGACGACCGCCCGCGGGAAGGCCCGCGGGCGGTCTGGTCACAAATCGTTCACTTCATCAGTTCCAGTTCAACCATGTTCTCGCCGGCCTTCACCGTGACGCGCAGCGGCGTCGTCCGGGCGTCGGCGTACCGCGCGGGCAGCTTGTTCGCCTTCCTCGCCGCGCTGGGATCGTACCCGTCGGTCTGCACGACCGTCACCTTGTAGTCGCCTACCGGGATGCCGTCGAACGCCGTGTGCGTCGTCACCCGGAACGTCCCGTCCTCGCCGGTCAGTCCGTCGGCGACATACCGCGGCCGGTTCGGGGCGTTCGAGTCCACCCGGCTGAACCGCACGGTCGCGCCGGCCACCGGCTTGCCCTCGAACGTCACCCGCCCCTTGAACGGCTGCGTCGGCGCCGGCTTGCCGCGCCGCTCGACCCCCTTCTCGTCGGTGTCGGGCAACTGCATGTTCTCCGGGTAGATGCCGTCGAGCAGGATGTTGGCGATCAGCGGCCCGTCCGGCCGCATGGTGATCCACGCCACCTGGTCGAACTCGCCGTACTCGACCCCCCGCATCCGGCTGCCGCCGCCGGTGGTCGCCAGTTGGTAGTAGTTCATCCCGTTGCGGGAGTACTTCCGGTAGTGGTGGACGTGCCCGCAGAAGACGGTGTACTTGCGGCCGGCCAGGTTCCGCTCCATCTCCGCCCATCCGTTCTTCTCCAGGTCCGGGGCAGTCCACAGCGGCTTGTGAACGAACACCAGCGTCCACCGGGCGCCGGCGTTGTCGTCCAGCGCCTTCTTGGCGTAGGCGTTCTGCTCGGCGGAGATGCCACCCGTCGGGGTTTGCGAGTTGAGCGTCAGGAAGAGGACATTCTTGTACACGAAGTGGTAGTAGTTCCGCCCGTACCGCCCACCCCAGTATTCGAGCAGTTCCCGATTCGCCATGTCGTGGTTGCCGGGGACGTAGAAGAACGGCATCTGCAACTGCTTGACGTAGCCGTCGAACTCCTTCCACATGTCCTCCATCACGTCTTGCTTCTGCGTGTACCCCTCGATCAGATCGCCGACTGTGATGACGAACTCGGGCTGGAGCAGGTTGATCTGGTGAACGGCCCGCGAGAACACCTTGGCCCGGTGGCCACCGGTCCGGTCGGAGGTGATGACGAACTGGAACTGGTCCGGGTCATTGTTCAGCTTTAGCCCGGTCCAGGGGTTCTTTTTCTCAACCGCGATCTTCAGGTCGGCCGGTACGGCGGCACCGGCCGACCCGGTGGTCGGCCGAGTGCGGGAGTAGACGGCCGCGGCCATCACCGGCACGACGACCGCGACGAGCAGGAGGATGCGCTTCATGACGGCGTCCCTGGGGGAAGGGGAGCAAGGCGGCGGGAGGGAGTCGGCAACCGGGGGAGATGATACCCGAAACACTATGCCTTGGCGAGTGGTTGGTGTAGTCCGCGCGCTCC
>DASSAT010000340.1:0-4214 GCA_035699305.1 Fimbriiglobus sp.
GGCTCGATCCTGATAATGCCCGTATTTAGGGGTTCCGGTGACGCCCTCAGAAACCCGCCGACCCTCGAATTCCCTGGGAAAACCGCAGTTCAGTGTGTGAGGTAATCGCGCAAAGTACAGAAGGTTCCCAAGAGCCCATTAAAGAATTGGGAGCAAGTCCGAGACAACTGGGTAGATCGTCTGAGAGAATTGATGGACCAACTCGATGAGTAGGCCAAAGAACTCGATTGGGCGACGAGGCGCCTCGACAAGAGGATTACCGACTCCCAGATCGGGGAGTACCAGGCGCCGATGTTGCTTATGCAACAGGGGGCAGCCCGCATTTTGGCCGAACCGATCGCCCGGTTCGTCCCGGGAGCTGACGGAGTTGTCGATCTTTACTTGATGCCTGCCTACGACGACATCGCCAGTCTTTACTACCAAGAGGGGGAGTGGAAACTCCACTACGCGCTCCCGGGCGACCTGGCCGTAGCACACCCCAAAGAGGGGGAGGCACACCCGCTCACCAAAGAGGTATTTGGGGCTGCCGTCGGAGAGATGGCAAAACATGCCGCCTGAGCAACTCACCCGTGAATGGCAGTCCCGGTTCAAGGCAGTCGAGCGAGAATACTTGTCCGCCCGGAATGCGACTGATTACCTGCTAACTACCTCGCAACAGAACCCCGGGGTACTGGCCGGCGATCTGAAATTCCGGGACGTCATGCACATGTCCGAGCGGCTTGAAGGAACGTACCTCATCCGACTGTTCGCCGAGTTTGAAACCGCGCTGCGGTTGTTCTCCTACACGCCGGAACAAGCCACCTCCAAAGCGGACAGTGGACCTGCTGAACGGTTTGGCATCGACGTTGCGAATCCCCCAAGACCAACTCACGGACGCTCACTCGGTTCGAGAGTACCGAAACGCGCTGGTACACGAACGGCTCCGGCCCGTTAAACCTCTCCCGGTTTCCGCAGCCCGAGGTTATATTTGCCGTTACTTCAGTTTCTTGCCTGCGAAGTGGTAATGCTCTGTCGAAGCCCCTGACGAGCCGCGGGGGTAAACTCGTCAGGGATGGTGAAGGGATTTTGACACAGCAAGACGAGGTCACCAGTCCTGAGACGCCACCTCGCCGCCGGCCCGGGTGCCCAGCGCCGCCCAGGTGATCGGGTTGATGCGGTCGTTGAACATCCGCACCGACCCGTCGCACATCAGCATGTTCGCCCCTTGCGGGTGCCGGCTGGAGAAGTCGTCCACGTGGCCGCCGGGGTGGTTCGGCCCGTGCGAGTTCGGCGGGAGCCCGGTGTGGCCGAGCACCAGCACTGGCCCGAGTGACTCGTGTTCGTGAACGTCCCCGTGGCCGTGGCCGCGCTCGTGGACGTGGGCGCCGGTCAGCGACCCGGTCCAGGTGCCCCACACCCGCGACCCGCTCCGCTCCCCGGCCGCCAGCGTCTGGCTTGACCCGTCCGAGATCACCTCCACCCGGACCCGGCTGTTGCGGTAATACACGCCGTCGCCATTGGCCGGCGCTACGGACGCCTCGCCGCGGCCGAACATGGCGGCGTAGTTGGCGAACGCCACCCGGGTGAGGGCCGGTGTGTTGCCCCCCGGCACGTCGAACACCTCACCCGGCGGCACCGGCGTATCGGACGGGCAGCGGGACACGGCGAGCACCTGCACCCGGGCGGCCGCGTTGGCGGGCGACTCGATCGGTTGTTTGAGGTCGATCAGCCGGTACAGGTTGTCCTGCTCCAGGTACGGCAGCAGGTACGTCGCCCACCCCCACCCGGGCCCGGCGTCGGCCTCGGCCCCTGCCCCGGCCGGCAGCGTCGCCGGGCCGCTGGTGTACCCCGGCGGGAAGTACCCGTGGGCCGTGTGGTAGTTGTGCATCGCCAGGCCGAGTTGCTTGAGGTTGTTCTGGCACTTCGTCCGGGCGGCGGCCTCCCGCACCTTCTGCACCGCGGGGAGCAGTAGGCCGATCAGGACCGCGATGATGGCGATCACCACCAAAAGCTCGATCAGAGTGAAGCCCCCCCTGGGACCGCGGCCGTCCCGGCCGCACTTGCTCCGCGAGTCAGGGGCTTCGGAGGACTGCCCAGCGCCCCGACGCGCCCGGCAAGAGCGGCCGGGACGGCCGCGGTCCCAGGGATGACGACGGGCGGCCGATGTCGCGCAGTTCATGGCGGGACCATCTCGAACTGGTATTTGGTATATCAGTGTAATACCGAATCCGATTTTATCTAGCCCCGCCCGTAATGCCAGCGCATTTCCCCAGGTTTCTCTCCAGGTTTCGTGGCACCCGTCGTCTTGACTGCCCCCGCGCGGGCGGGTATACCCGCGACCCGCCCCGGCCGCCCGCGCCGGGGCCGGCTCCGAGGGCGCCGGATGTCCGCCAACCGCTGGGCGATCCACCTGCTGCTCCTGGCCGGGCTGCCGACCCTGCCGGCGTGCCTGGTCAGCACCGGGTCCGGGTCGTCCGCCGAGACCACCCCGCCCTCGCAGTCCGCCTCGATCACCACGCTGCCCCGACCACTCTTCGCCGACCTGCGGCCCGGTGAAAACCGCCCCCTGCACGAGCCGACGACGGGGGTACTCACGTCCACGATCCCGCCGCCGGACCTCCCGCTGCCGGGTGAGTCGCCCGCCGTCGTGGTGACGGCGCCGACGCCGCTGCCGGAGACGGTGACCGCCAGCAAGCCCACCGCGCCGGCCGACCCGATGCTGGTCGCCGTCGTCCGGGCGTTCCTGGACAATCGCCCGGACCTGGCCAAGAAGCGGCTGGAGGAACTCGACGGGCCGAACCAGGAGTTGCTGTTGCGGCTGGTCCCGGCGCTGGTGTCGGCGACGCGGGTGGACCTCGGCACGCCGAACACCGAGGTCGGCGACCTGGTCCGGCAGGTCGAGGCGGCGCTGGCGGTGCTGAGTGCCCGGGCGCCGCTGGCGATCGAGAAGGCGTGCTTCTGCCGGTGGCTGCTGAACTTCGCCCGGTACGAGCCGCTGCCGGAGCGGCCCGCGTTCGCCCCCGGGACGTGGGCCGCGCTGTACGTCGAGATGCGCAACGTCCCGTCCGTCCCCGCGAGCCGCCCGACCGAGGGCGAGGGCTACCTGACCCGGTTGGTGTGTACGCTCCAGGTCCACGACGCCGCCGGGGCCGTGGTGCCGGTGCCGGACCAGGCCAACAAGCTGGTCCCGACCCTGACCGACGACAAGCGCGACTTCACCCGCAGCCCGGTCCGCGACTACTTCCTGCTCTTCCGGTTCCGCACCCCCCTGAAGCCGGGCGCGTACACTGTCCACTTCCAGGTCCAGGACCCGGCGTCCGGCCGCCCGGGGTCCGGCCGGGCCGTCAGCCGCATCATGTCGTTCCGGGTTCAGTAGTTCCAAGTTCCAGAGTTCCAAGTCCCAAGTCGGAGACAGCCCGGCTGACTGACGTGCCGCGGAGTTCGTACCTTAACAACTTGGAACTTGGAACTCTGGAACTTGGAACTCCCATGACCGAGATCAAGCCGACGCAGGTCTACTACCACGCCGGGACCGTCACCCGCGACGAACGGGCGAAGTTGCTCAAGCAGACCGGGGCGACCCTGTGGTTCACCGGGCTGTCCGGGTCCGGCAAGTCCACCCTGGCGGTCGCCGTGGAGCAGGTGCTCATCCAGCGCGGTCACGCCGCGTATGTGCTGGACGGCGACAACGTGCGGCTCGGTCTGAACGCCGGGCCGAAGATTCTGATGGAGACGCGCGGGTACGCCGAGGAGCAGGCGAAGCGGTTCGGGCTGGGGTTCTCGGCCGCCGACCGGGAGGAGAACATCCGCCGGATCGGCGAGGTGGCGAAGCTGTTCGCCGACGCCGGGCTGTTGGCGCTGACCAGCTTCATCAGCCCGTACCGCAAGGACCGGGACGCGGCGCGGAAGGTCCACGAGCAGAACAAGACCGGGGCGATCCCGTTCATCGAGGTGCACATGAACACGCCGATCGGGACGTGCGAAGAGCGCGACCCGAAGGGGCTGTACAAGCAGGCACGGGAGGCGGTGGCGGCCGGCAAGGGGATGGGCTTCACCGGGGTGGACGACCCCTACGAGCCGCCGGCCAACCCGGAGCTGACCTTCGACGCCAGCAAGCAGACCGTCGAGGAGGGCGTGGCGCTGGTGCTGAACTATCTCGTCAAGCGCGGGCTGATCGCGGAGTGATCCCCTGGGACCGCGGCCGTCCCGGCCGCTCTTGCTGAGCACGTCGGGCG
>DASSAT010000341.1:0-5255 GCA_035699305.1 Fimbriiglobus sp.
TCTTCAGCCCGAAGGGCTGGGAGTCCTCAGCCCGGGGCACCGCCCCGGGTCCGGGGGTTCGGCATGCCTCCAGCCCGAAGGGCTGGGACAAGCTGCGTTGTCCCAGCCCTTCGGGCTGAGTCGGGGTGGCCGGCTCTCCCGGGGCGGTGCCCTGGGCTGAGGACTCCCAGCCCTTCGGGCTGAAGACCGGCGTGCGGGCAAGTCCTACGAGGCAACCTCGACAACCTGCGTATCAATAGGGGGTCTTAAGTGTAGTCGGTACGCTCAGTCGTAATGCTCGGGTTTCGTAGGGTGGGTCAAGCCCGGCCCTGCGGGCGCCGACCCACCACCCCGCCCGGCGGGTCGGCGCTCGAGCGCATACGGGATGGTGATGGGAAGCGTGAGCGTATCACCGGCGAGTGATAACGGGAGGTCGAGAGCAAAGTACGCCACATTCGCCAGCCGGACCCAAGCGCCAACGGAATCGGCCGGATGCACGATGGCTTCGTGAGCCGCTTCTATATCTGACCTGACTCCGCCGTAGACTCGCTGCCCACCCTCCTCGGGAATCCACCAAATGGTATTGCACAACGTTCCGCACCCGCTCGTCAGGATCACGCTGGCCACGACACTCGCCACCCACAACTGGCGGTGCAGCACGGTCTGCCCTCCCGGCGACCTCGCCCGTCACGCCGGCCGGGCCTGCACGCCATCGGCGTACCGAACGCGGGCGTGGTAGACGGCGATCAGCCCTTTGCCGATCGCGTCCTCGATCGTCTTCAACTCCGAGAGCGTCAGCCCGCTATCGTCGAACTGACCGTCCAGCAGCCGCTTCGTCGCCAGCTCGTGGACCAGCTTCCGCAGCGCCGTCGGGGTCGGGGCGGCCAGCGCCCGGCTGGCGCTCTCGGCGGCGTCGGCCAGCATCAGGATGCACCCCTCCTTGGTCTGCGGCTTCGGCCCAGGATAGCGGAACGCCGCCTCCAGCCCGTCCGGCACCGGCTCCCCGGCGTGCAGCCGCAACGCCTCCCGGTAGAAGTACTCGACCAGCGTGGTGCCGTGGTGCTGGCGCACGAAGTCCACGATCGGTCGCGGTAGGCCGTACTGCTCGGCCAGCGCCACCCCGTCCTTGACGTGGCCGATGATAACGAGTGTGCTCAGCGCCGGCCCGAGCTGGTCGTGGGCGTTCGACCCGGCCTGGTTCTCGATGAAGTAGTGCGGCTTGAGCATCTTGCCGATGTCGTGGTAGTAGCACCCGACCCGGGTCAGCAGCGGGTTGGCCCCGACCGCCTCGGCCGCCCCCTCGGCCAGCGTCGCCACCGTCATGCTGTGCGTGTACGTACCCGGCGCCCGGCGGATCAGCTCCTGCAACAGTGGGTGCGAGCCGTCGGCCAACTCCAGCAGGCTCACGTCGGTTACGACCCCGAAGGCGCGCTCGACCAGCGGCAAGCAGCCGGTCAGGACGCACCCGGCCAGCACCGCCCCGACCAGGTTGCGGCCAGAGTCGATCACCACGAACCGCAGCGTCTGGCCGGTCAGCACCTCGGCGGCGGCGGTCATCGCCGCGAACACCACTCCGGCCGCCAGCCCGACCTCGACTGGTCGGGTCCGCGTCCGCACTTCGCGCATCGCCAGCACCGCCGTCCCCAGCCCGCCCAGGTGGACCAGCAACGGCGTCAGGTCGGTCCCCTGCGACAGCGCCGTCAGGATCGCCAGGCAGACCGAGATGAACAGCGCGAACGGCGGGTTGTAGGCGATGGTCAGGACCATCGCGGTGAAGGTGAGCGGGATGACGGCGACGTGCCACGGCCCGTCGTTGAGCCGCTCGGACAGGGCGAACGTGGCCACCACCAGCGCCGAGACGCCCAGCACCGACGACAGGCTGCCAGTCAGCGCCGGCTGGAACCGGGTCGAGTAGGCGGCGACGGTGACGGCCAGCAGCCCGACGATAAGGAACACCGCCGCCCGCCGGACCTCTAGCCACAACGGGGAGAGGGAACGGACGTAGGCGGCGTGCTCGGCCCGCAGGACGGCGAGCTTCTCGGGGGAGATCGGCTCGTCCCGGCGGACGATCACCATGCCGGCCGGGTAGCGGCGGACGACGACCGGTGCCGGAGCCGGCACGTGCTCGGCCTGGGACCGCTGCTCGGCCTCCTCGCGGGCCTGGGTCGTCTCGGGGTCGTCCACCAGGTCGAACGCGACCCGCGCCCGGGCGTCCCGGGGGACCGTCTGGCCGACCCGGTACGGCAGCGGTGGCTCGTCGCCGGCGACCAACAGGCCGAGTGAAACGCAGGTCGCCGCGACCACCGCCAGCCGGGCGAGGACGGCTCGGCGCAGGAACATACGCCAGTCCACGGCATCGCTGCGAGACGAGCGCCGACGGCCATCCCACTGGGCGAGTCGGGGCGACCTCCGGCTGGCGGCGAGGAACATCCGTGGTTCACCGTCGGCCCGGCGGCCGCCGCGTCGTGCGGCGGGGGCGGGCCGGGACGGGCGGTATAGCGGCGGAGGGCGAGAAAGGGAATGGGAAGTGACCGGCAGCGTGAACCGAGGTCGGAGTGCTCGAGGTCGGCCCCGCCGATCAGTTACTCCTCGTGAGGATGGCAAACCGAGTGCAGTGTCACTTTTTCAAGCCCAGGTAATAAACCGTCGCCGCGGCGGCGACCGGGCCGAGTACCGCCCAAAGCCGTAGCGCCCACCTCTCCCAACCCTGCATCTGGGTCTCCAGGACGGCCACCTTGATGGTCAACTCGGCCAGCGGCTCGACTTCTTTGCGGAGGTTGTTGACCGCCTCTCCCAGCGCGGCGACGGTCTTCTGCAATTCTTCGATCTTGTCTCCGGCGGTTTTCCCGGCCATTGCAACGGCCCCCTACACCCCACTGGACGCCTGCAAGCTTTGCAGGTCTTGTTCATAGCGGGCCTGGAGCAAGCCACCCCACAGATGGTGGAGGCGGATGCGGACGTGACCGGGATAGGTCAACTCGTCCGGCGAGAACTGCGTCTGGGTCTTACCCGTCCAGTCGCGGATCGTCAGGGTGTATAACGTCCGGTCCCGGGCGTCCTCCGACCTGTCCCATTCGGACTCTACTAGGCCGGCGGAAGGTCCCAGCACCTCCGCCAGTTGCCGGGTGGCCTGCTGGAGAAGGGCGAAGTCCTCGCCGCTGTGTTTCACCGCATCGCTGTACTTGACTTGCATCGCACGTACCTCCGACGACAGCTGACGTTTGGTAGTGTCGATCCCAATTATAACACGCTACCGCACAGTTCGACATACGGTCACGCAGCACGGACGGTTGGTGATCCCCCCATTAGCCGCCTGCTGCCTTGCGCGGCTTGGGGCCGCCCTCCTCCTCGTAGGCGGCGACGATCTTCTGCACCAGCGGGTTGCGGACGATGTCCCCCTCGTCCAGGTGGACGACGGCAATGCCGGCGATGGCCCGCAGCCGGTGGACCGCGTCGGCCATCCCACTGCGGACCGTCCGCGGCAGGTCCACCTGGGTCATGTCGCCGGTGACGACGATCTTCGCCCCGTGGCCCATCCGGGTCAGGAACATCTTCATCTGCGCCACGGTGGCGTTCTGGCCTTCGTCCAGAATGATGCAGGCGTTCGAGAGTGTCCTTCCCCGCATGTACGCCAGCGGCAGGATTTCGATGATGTCGTTCTCCATGTACCGCCGGACCTGCTCCGGCTCCATGATGTCGTTGAGCGCGTCGAAGAGCGGCCGCAGATACGGGTTAATCTTCGCCACCAGGTCCCCGGGCAAAAAGCCGAGCCGCTCACCGGCCTCCACTGCCGGACGGACCAGCACGATCTTCTTCACTTGCCCCGACCGTAACAGCGTCACCGCCCACGCCACCGCCATGTACGTCTTGCCGGTCCCGGCCGGGCCGACGCACAGCACCAGGTCGTGCGCCTTGAGCGCCTGGACGTACCGGCCCTGGCCGTCGGTCCGCGGGCGGAGGTACTTGCCGCCCTCGGCCGCCCCGAGCCGGGCATCGCCGCCACGGACCACCTCGACCACCGTCCGCACGTCCTCGGGGACGAGCTGGCCGGTCTTGCGCAGCACCGTCCGCAGTTGGGCGAACGCGCGCTCGGCCTGCTCGACGGCGGCCTCGCTCCCCTCGACCTGGAGCAGGTCGCCGCGGGCGATCACCCGGACGCCGAGGCCGTCCCGCAGCGTCCGCAGGTACTGGTCGCGCGGGCCGAACAGGGCCACGGCCTCCTCGCGGCTGTCCAGGGTCACGGTCCGGGTGACGGTCGGGGCGTCGGGCATGGCACGGTCCACGGGGGGACGGCAAACGGTATCCGGTCAGGGTATCACGGCCCGGGGATTCTGGCAGTGTCCGGGCGGACCCGAGCGGCAGCGAGGGATTCTTCCCTGGGACCGCGGCCATCCCGGCCGCTCTTGCTACCGCGGTCAGGGCGCTCGGCTATCGCTCAGGCTCCTGACTCGTCTGGCAAGAGCGGCCGGGACGGCCGCGGTCCCAGGGAATGACACGAGCCTCCGACCAAGGCCGGAGGCTCGGGGAACATTGACACACCCGACGGGCTACCGCTCGGGCTTCTCCGGCTTTTCGGTCGCCGGGGTCGTCCCGGACTTCTCCGGGGTGGACGTCCCGTTCATCCCGGCGCCGTACTTGGCGATCACCGTCCGAGCCTGCTCGACGATCCCGCCGTCCTTGGTCTCGTCGTGGATCACCACGAACGCCGCGTTCCCGAGGGTCGTCGTCTGGTTGCTGATCCGCAGGTTGGAGAGCGTCTGGGTGACCTGCTGCAACTTGTCCTGGCGGACCGGTATCAAGTGCATGCCGTCGAACTCCACCTGCTTGAGCTGGCCGTTGGGCACGTCCAGCGCCTTGATCAGCGTCTCGGCGGCGCGGACCTCCGCCTCCGGCCCGCGGACGAAGAACAGCTTCGCCTGCGGGTCAAACGACACCAGCAGGTGATCGTCGGAGCCGCGGTAGCTACTGGTCCGCCGGGTCGCCGGCGCCGGCTGGACGGGCTGCGGGACGCCGACGCGCACCGGATAGCCCGACGGCCCGATCACGACCGCGACGCCCTGCGGGGCGATCCGGGCGGGATCGTTCCACTGCCCCATCAGGACGCGGCTCAACTCCTCGGCGTTGCGGTGCTTCAGATCGAACGCCTTCACCGTCCACTTCGCCTTCTCGGTCTTGGCGGTCTGCTTGTCGGCCGACCGCCCCTGGGCCGGGTCCGCCTGACCCGACCGCTCCTTCTCCTGGGCGATGGCGGGAGCCGGCAGGGCGAGCACCGCCCC
>DASSAT010000342.1:0-2501 GCA_035699305.1 Fimbriiglobus sp.
CAGGGCAAGGCGGTCCTGCTCATCAGTTCGGAGTTGCCGGAGGTGCTGGGGATGTGCGACCGCATCCTGGTGATGCACGGCGGCCGGATCACGGGCGAGCTAACGGACGTGGCCCACGCGACGCAGGAGGACATCCTCCGACTGGCGATGGCTGACGCAAGTTGAAACTGTGTCGGAGGTGGACGAACTCAACCGCCTTTCCCGAACGCTTGCATGTCCTCCCGGAAGTCCTTCAATGCCCGATCGACAAGCCGACGGATCTGGGCCTCCAACTCATCGGCTGTTCGCCGGGCTTTGGGCAGTCCCATCCAACAGAACTGGATGGCCTGGCGGACGGTCTGATCCACCTGAGCCGGGCCGAACATCTCAGCCATCTTTCGCTCGGCATCATCGCTGTCGTCGAACGTGGTCATTGCCGCCATTGCCGCACCCCGGCGCTGAGGTTATCAACGTAACAGCCAGTCAGCCTATCCACACCAGCCCAAGGTTGCACACCGAATCTCCGGTGAATGGGATACCGCGTGCGGTTGCCGGACCGCCATGTCCCGTATTAGTGGCCTGACCTCCACCGGTGGGTCGGCGCGGCGAAACGCCGCTTGACTCGCCATACAGATAAGGTACTCCGATGGGGACCAACCGAACCCTTCTCGGCCGGCTGCCGTCGGAGTACGGCATCGCGGTGGTGTTGGTGCTGCTCTGCGGCATCTTCAGCATCGCCACCCTGACGGAGCAGCAGCCGGAGGGGGCGGCCGCAGGGGAGGAACTCGCGCGCCGGATTGCTTCCAGCCACCCGACGGGTAAGGTCGTGATCGTTGCCGGCACCGGTCACGCCGACGCCCAGTTCGCCGAAGCGCTCCAGACCAGCCTGACGCAGACCGGCGTAACGGTGCTGGCAACGAGCCAGGGACCGCCATCGGCCGCCCGCAAGACCCTCGCACGGCTCGCCGCCGGGGGGCAAACCCCGGACGTGATCGCCGTCAGCCGCACGGCCGGCCGGTGGACGCTCTTCGACGACCTGGGGGCCAAGGTCACGGGAATCGGGTCGCCTCAACTGGTCGCGCCGGCCGCCTACCGCTGGCCGAACTTCCTCAAGACGGACAACCTGCTCAACGTCGCCAACCAGGTCGCGGTGATCGCCATCCTGGCGGCCGGCATGACCCTGGTCATCATCGCTGGCGGCATCGACCTGTCGGTCGGCAGCCTGATCGCCCTGTCGGCGGTGCTTGGGACGCTGCTGATCCGCCGGTACGCCGGGGCCGAGCAGGCGACTGCGGCCGGGATGGTGGCGTGTTGTGCGGTGGCGGTCCTGGCGTGCGGGGCCGTCGGCGCGCTGTCGGGGCTGGTCGTCACCCGGTTCGCGGTGCCGTCGTTCATCGTCACCCTCGGGGTGATGCAGATGGCCCGCGGGGCGGCGTTCCGGCTCACCGAGGGGGAGTCGGTCTACGAGCTGCCGAACTCGTTCGTCTGGCTCGGCCGCGGGACCGACCTGGCGGGCATCCCGAACGCCGTCGTGCTGATGGCAGTCCTGTACGCGGTCGTGCACCTGGTCCTGACGCGGACTGCGTTCGGCCGGTACGTCTACGCGGTCGGCGGCAACGCCGAGGCCGCCCGACTGGCCGGGGTGCGGGTGTCCGTCGTCATCGTCCTGGTCTTCGCCCTGAGCGGACTGCTGGCCGGGCTGGGCGGGGTGGTGACGGCGTCGCAGCTCAAGAGCGGGTCGCCGACGTTCGGGTTCGAGTATGAGCTGTACGTCATCGCCGCGGTCGTGGTCGGCGGCACCAGCCTCTCCGGCGGCGAGGGGAACGTGCTGGGCACCCTGCTCGGGGCGTTCCTGATCGCGGTCATCAACAACGGGATGAATCTGACCGGGGTGGGCAGCTACGACCAGCGGATCATCCTCGGGGCGATCATCATCGCGGCCGTGCTGCTCGACCGGCTCAAGCGACGGTTCCGCTGACCGGGTCGAGGCTGTACAATCGGCAATCACCCGTCCGAGGCGAGCCATGCCCGCACGACCGAGCGTCATCCCGATCGCCCTCGTACTGGCCGTCGCCTGCCCAGTCGGTCGCGCCGACGACAAGCCGGCCACCCCGCTGCGGCACGCCCACGCCCACAACGACTACGAGCACAAGCGGCCCCTGCTCGACGCGCTCGACCGCGGGTTCTGTAGCGTCGAGGCGGACATCCATCTCGCCGACGGCAAGCTGCTCGTCGCCCACGACAAGAAGGACCTCAAGCCCGACCGCACCCTGGAGAAGCTTTACCTCGACCCACTCCGCGAGCGGGTGAAGGCCAACGGCGGGCGCGTTTACACCGGCGGGCCGACCGTCTTTCTGCTGGTCGATGTGAAGACCGTCGCGGAGGACACCTACGCGGCACTCGACAAGGTGCTCGCCCAATATGCCGACATCCTGTCCGTCACGCGAGACGGCAAGTTCGAGCCGAAGGCGGTGACGGTCGTGGTCAGCGGCAACCGGGCCAAGGAGACGATCGCCAAACAG
>DASSAT010000343.1:0-3178 GCA_035699305.1 Fimbriiglobus sp.
GGTGCAGTTCTTCGACGAGAACCGCGGTGTCGTCGCCGGCGACGGAACGGATGCGTTCCCGACCGGCGTGTTCAGCACGGAGGACGGCGGCAGGTCATGGACGATGCTTCATGGACAGAGAGCCTGTTCGTGGCACGTCCTCGACTTCACCGATTCGAAGACCGGTAGGGTTATCGGGGGTTGTGGGGAGGTACGCGAGTTCAGGAACGGCGCCTATGTACCCCCACCTGGGTTCTGCCAGAGCGCGGAGCCTTTGCCGCTGCCGCTTCGCAAGCGCGGCTGTAATCTCC
This sequence comes from Fimbriiglobus sp., assembly GCA_035699305.1. GTDB lineage: Bacteria > Planctomycetota > Planctomycetia > Gemmatales > Gemmataceae > DASSAT01. The sequence goes on from DASSAT010000343.1 coordinate 291, forward strand.
GACTCCACGGCGAGCAGTATCTCGACCAACATCACGGCTGGGCGGTAGGCGAACTCGGCACGATCCTCGGCACGACCGACAACGGCAAGACCTGGAACACCCTCAAGTGCGGTGGTCAGCGGGCGGCCGTGCTGTTCGCCCACGCCCGGCCGGAGGCGGTGCCGCTCGGCGCGGTCGCGACACTCGGCAAGGACGGCTACCGCTGCGCCACGGTCTGCCTGACGCCCAGCGAGGAGCCGCGGCTTTCCGCCGCGATGCGATCCTGTGGCGGAGCGGCCGCGGAGGTAGACGGCAGCGTTCTCCCGCCGGAGGAGATGGCCGAGATGTCAACCGACCCGGCAAAGGCTACCCGTGACGAAGCCCTACTCAAGCGGCTGGTACTGGCAATCCGCACCTGGAAGCCAGAGGTCATCGTCACCGACCGGCTTTCGCCGGACGCCCCGGCCGCGGACCAACTCGTCCTGATGCACATGAAGGAGGCGTTCACCCTCGCCGCCGACCCGAAGGCGTTCCCGGAGCAGATCGAGAAACTCGGCCTTGCCCCGCACGCAGCCAAGAAGCTTTACGCCCTCGCCCCGGACGGCCAAGTGGCGAACGTCACGATGGACCTGACCGCGTTCGCGCCGGAACTCGGCGACGCGGCGAAAGACTTCGTCGAGCCGGCCGCGATGTTGCTCGGCTCGACCCCGCCGAACGAGGTACGGTTCCGGCTGATCGCCCACCGGCTACCCAGGGCGGAGCAGCACACGACACTGATGCAGGGGATCGACCTCGCTGAGGGCGGCACCGCCCGGCGGAAGAAAGCCAGTCCGGTCGAAGCCGTCGCGGAGCGGCAGACAGCGGCGGAACTTCGCCGTCAGTTCGAGAAAACCCTCGCCAACCCCGAATCGGTCGGCGGCCTGGAACCGGCGCTGGCGCAGGTCATCGGCGGGTTGGGCACGATGCCGCCGGACATGGCGGCGCGGGCCGCGGTGTCGCTCGGCATGAGGCTGGCGAACGCCGGCCAGTGGACCGCCGCCCGCGAGCTGTTCGCCATCGTCGCGGAGAAGTACCCGGCCTACCCGCCGTCGGTCGAGGCGGTGCGATGGCTGCTCCGCTACCAGGCCAGCGGCGAGGTCCGCCGGCGGATCGAACTGGGCCAGATGCCGGTCTTCCAGAAGGCCGCGTTCGACCCGGTGGAACCGAACGGCGCCCGGCAGGTGTCGTACTCCGACCCGTTCACCGCGAAGCCGGCGTACCGGTTCGCGTCCGCGGAGGCGGTCAAGCAGTGGAGCGAGGCGTGTCTGAACCTGGCCCCGGCCCTGGCGGCGTTCGGAGCGGGTTACGCCCTCGACCCGGCGAACAACCTGGCGATGGCCGCCACCCAGCGGAAGCTCGGAATGAACATGGACGCCGTCAACCAGCTCAAAGGTCTCCTCCGCGACCCGGCCGACGCCGCCGACGGCTGGCAGTGTCGGCTGGCCGACGAGTTGCGGCTGCTCTCGAACGAGGCGCCGAAGCTGACGCCGACCGCCGAGTGTCGGATGACGTCCGTGCGGCCGATGCTCGACGGCAAACTCGACGACGAGTGCTGGAAGTCCGCGATGCCGCTCGCGGCGAACGCGGCCGACGGCTACGCCGCCGAGGCCCGCTTCGCCTTCGACGACAAGTTCCTCTACGTCGCCGTCACCTGCAAGCACCCCGAGGGCAAGCAGGTGCCGAAGGCCGAGCGGCGTGCCCGCGACGCCGACCTGCGCGGCCACGATCGGGTGGAGGTGCTGCTCGACCTGGACCGCGACTACCAGACGTACTACCGGTTACGGGTGGACCAGCGCGGCTGCGTGGCCGAGGACTGCTGGGGCGACCGGTCGTGGGACCCGCGGTGGTTCGTGGCGGTGGAATCGACCCCGACCGGCTGGACCGCCGAGGCCGCCGTCCCGCTCGCGGAGCTGACCGGCAGTCCGCCCGCGGCCGGGCAGGCGTGGGCCGTCAACGTGGTGCGGGTAGTCCCCGGCGTCGGCGTCGGTTCCTGGGGCGGGCCGTCGGACGCGGCCCCGGCGCCCGCGGCGATGGGAGTGATGCGGTTCGTCGGGAAGTGAGTTCGTCGGCTCAGTTGTCCGACGGCGCCCCGGTGTCGTGGGTCGGGGCGGGGGCCGGCGGCTCACCGGCCCCGACGTACAGGGCGGTCGCCAGGTTCGTGCAGCCGACGATCAGGGCGATGCCGACGATCGCGGCCAGGAGCAGGTACTCTATGGTCACGACCCCCGTGCCCAGCTTCCACCACTTGGCGATCAGGCGCATCGTCGTGGCTCCCACAACGGTCAGGGACCGTGCCCCGGACGGGTCGCGTCCATGACCCGGCGTCGATTCGTCAACGACACGGGCTGGTGCCAAATCTGCCGTCATTCGGTCCACCGACAGCATTCCGTGGCCGAGCGACCGCGGTCCCCGGCGCTAGCGCTTCGTAACAGCCGAACTCCGGATCAGTCTTGCGAGCGAGCCAGTCCTGCGATCCCGGCGAAAAACCGTTACGACACTGGGTAACACGCAAAGCGCTTCGATCCGCAGTTACTCAAACTGTGCTCAGCTCATCTCCGAGATGAAGTAATACTGTACGAGCAAAATGCGTAAAGCGAAAGTGGCAAAGTGCCTTTTCTCAACAAACTAGATTCCTTCGTAGACATAATTCCGCTAACCGATTCTTCTTGCGCCCAAAATGAGTGAATACCGACTTTTGCATTTTTTCACATTTTAACGCGCTCGTTCCAACGTCGCTGTGAGAAACATTGGCCGCGGTTTTTGGCGAACCCCGAGCGGCAGCGAGGGGGTGGGGCTCACAACCCCTCCCCCCGACCCCCTCCCCGAAGCGGGGAGGGGGAGCCAGAGGGCGACTCCTCTCTTCCTCCCCT
>DASSAT010000344.1:0-6276 GCA_035699305.1 Fimbriiglobus sp.
GGTTACGAGCAGACACACAGTAACGGCCTATTCGGAACTACTGACCCTACAAGAGATCAGCGGCCGCCCGTAATCTCGACCGCCTGCTCCTTGACTAGCGGTTGCTCGCCCAGCGTGTCGGCCCACAGCTTCATGACGAAGTACGCCTGCCCGGACCGCTCGGCCTGGTAGGTGATGGTGAACGTCTCCTCCCCGTTCGCCGGGACCGACACCGCGTCGAACTCCACCAGGTTGGCCGAGGACCGGTTCCTGGGAGTGGCCTGATGCACGGACACCTGTTGGGGTAGCTCCACCCGCAGCCGGACGTTCTTCGCCGCTTCGCCGCCGCGGTTCTCGACCCGCAACGTCAGCACCCGCTGCTGGCCGGTGGACACCTGCGGGTCCAGTACGGCGTGCCACTGCAACAGCGCCGTCCCCTGGAAGGACGTGCGCTGCTCGCGGGCCTTCTCCAGCCCACGGGCGCTGGCGGCGGCGCGGACCGTCCGCTGGCCGGTCGTGTTCGCCCGCAGCCCGAGCCGGAACGACTGCGCCTCCCCCGGCTTGAGCTGCGGGATCGTCCACGCCACCTGGTCGCGGTAGCGCTGGCCGCCGTTGGTCATCTTGGTCAGCGTGCAGTCGCCGGGGACCGACCCGCTCACCCGCACGTTGGCCAGCGGCAGGGTGCCGGTGTTGCGGGCGACGATCTCGTACAGGGCCGGCTCGCCGCCGCCCACGGTCTGCGGGCCGGTCAGGTCCAGCGTCAGCGCGGCGGTCAGCACCTTAGTCGTGCTCTGGGCCTGCTCGGCCTCCGGCGTCTCCTGGCTCTTGACGAACGACGTGGTCAGCAGCTCGGCCGCCTCCTTCGCGGTGAGCTTGTACTCGACGACCTTTCGCTCCCCGGGACGCAGGGTGCCCAACCGCCAGATGCGCTGCTGCGGCGAGGTGCCCTTCTCCCCCTCGGCGTCGGCGGCGAACTCGAACCCCTTGGTGACCTCCTCGACCAGTTCGACCTTATCGACCGACACCCGGCCCCTGTTCTCGATCACCACCCGCACCGGGATCGGATCGGACTGGGCGGCCTGTTTCGGGGCGACCTTGGTGACGGCCAGCTTCGGCTTGTTGACCTGGGTGACGACCGCCTGGCCGTGCTCGTAGCTGACGAACGCCTGGTTGCGGACCTCCTTGGCCTCGGCAGTCGGCTTGAGGACCAGCTCGATCTCGCGGCGCTCACCGGCTCGGAGCATGCCGATCGTCCAGCGAACTTCCCGGGCGGCCTCGGGCTTGTCTGGTTTCGGCTCGGCCCGGACGAACTGCGCGGTCTCGGGGATCGGGTTGCGGACCGTCACCCGGTAGGCGTGGGCCTGGGAGGTGTTGGCGACGACGATCTTGTAGGTCACGTCCTTGCCCGGGGCGACGTTGGCCGGCACCCGCACCTGGACGCGGACCACCGGCGTCGGCGGGTCGGAGACCACGCCCGATGCGACAGCGGCAGGCGCCGGCACCACCCCGATCGGCTGGGTGAACTGGGCCGGGGTGACGCTGGGATCGACCCGAGGCGAATCGGTTTCCTGGCTATGTGCAGAGGTAGCGCCTAGCACCGCGACGAGGGCGAGCCACCGCTTCTTCTTGTTCCCTCCCCCCTTGGGGGGGAGGGTTAGGGTGGGGGGTCGCTGCACGAGCCGGGGGCTATTCCCGAAGCGGGGTGATGCTCTATACCCCCCACCCCGGCCCTCCCCCCCAAGGGGGGAGGGAGGAAGAGGGGTGTGATCGCCGTTACCCCGGTGGACTCTGTCGCTCATGGCCCCACCCTTCCTCCGCGGACCCCGCGGGCCGGGCAGGAATACCATTCCGGGCAAGCCGGGTAAAGGGCAAACAGAGTAGTAGGCACACTCCGCGTGCCGTCTCCGAAGAACGGCACACGGAGTGTGCCTACTACACTGAAACCGAAGGGGACCACACCGGGTATAATCTCCCCATGACCCCCCAGACCCCCAGGAGACCCCGGATGACCCGCTGGTTGCTGTCCGCCGTCGCGGTCGTCGCCGTGGCGTTCGCTGCGTCCGCCGACGACCCGAAGAAGAAAGAGAACCCGTTCACGAGCGGCAAGCCGCTCAGCGAGCAGAAGCAGAAGAAGGACGACAAGAAGCCGGCCGACGACAAGCCCGAGGGGAAAGTCGCCCGGGTCGCGCACATCAAACTCTCCGGCGACCTGGACGAGTCGCCGGTCCCGGCCGACGCGCTCTTCGGCAAACCGCCGGAGAACCTCCGCATCAAGCTCGACCGGATCAAGAAGGCGGCCAAGGACGACCGCATCAGCGCCCTGTACGTCGAGTTGAAGGACCTGGGCATCGGGTTCGGCAAGGTGAACGAGGTCCGCAAGGCGATCGCCGACTTCCGCAAAGCCGGCAAGAAGGCTTTCGCCTACGCCGAGTCGCTGGGGACCAGGGAGTACCTGGTGGCGCTGGCGTGCGACGAGATCGCCGTCCCCGAGTCCGGCGAATTGAACCTGTACGGACTGCGGGCCGAGGTGACTTTCTACAAGGACACGCTGGACCTGCTCAAGCTGAAGGCCGACGTGCTCAAGATGGGTGCGTACAAGAGCGCCGTCGAGCCGTTCATCTCGGACAAGATGAGCCCCGAGAACCGCGAGCAGATCACGGCGCTCTTGGACGACAACTACGACCACGAGATCGTCGCCGACATCGTGAAGGGCCGGCCGCACAAGCAGTGGACCGCCGCGGACGTGAAGGCGATCATCGACCAGGGGCCGTTCACCGCGAAGAAGGCGCACGAGCTGGGCCTCGTGGACAAGCTGCTCTACGACGACCAACTCGAAGCACACTTCAAGAAGGAGCTGAAGGCGGACGAGGTCCGCGTGCAGAAGGACTACGCCAAGGCGAAGGGGGCGGAGCTGGACTTCTCGAACCCATTCGCCATGCTCAGCGCGCTGTCGCCGAAGACGCCGAAGGCGAGCAAGGAGCCGAAGATCGCGGTGGTCTACGCGGTCGGCGGGATCGCCTCCGGCAAGGGCGGGGCGGACCCGCTCATGGGCGGCGAGACGATGGGGTCGGACACGATGGTCAAGGCGATCCGGCAGGCGGACGGCGACGCCACCGTCAAGGCGATCGTGCTGCGGGTGGACAGCCCCGGCGGGTCGGCCCTGGCCAGCGACGTGATCTGGCGGGCGCTGAAGGTGTGCAAGAAGCCGGTCGTCGTCAGCATGGGCGACGTGGCCGCGTCCGGCGGGTACTACATTGCCGCCGCGGGTCGGAAGATTTACGCCGAGCCGGCCACCATCACCGGGTCCATCGGCGTCTTCGGCATGAAGCTCGTGACCGGCGGGCTGGAGGAGTGGGCCGGGATGAAGACCGTGGTCATCTCCCGCGGCAAGAACAGCGGCATCAGTTCGACCACCTTCGCCTGGAGCGACTCCGAGCGCAAGGCGCTGACCGAGTACATCGAGGGGACGTATGACCAGTTCCTCGACAAGGCGCTGGCCGGCCGCAAGGCGGCCGGCAACGACATGACCCGCGACGAGCTGGTGAAGCTGGCCGGTGGGCGGGTCTGGACCGGGCGGCAGGCCAAGGCGAACGGCCTGGTGGACGAACTCGGTACGCTCGACGACGCGATCGCCGGGGCGAAGAAGCTGGCCGGCATCGACCCGAAGACGGAGATGGAACTCCTGATCCTGCCCAAGGCCGAGTCGTTCCTCGACAAGCTGATGGAAGGGGACATGAAGCTGCCGTTCGGATCGCTGACGGCCCAGGCGCGGCTTGTGCCGGGGCTGGACAGGGCGATCCGCATGGCCGCGCCGCTGCTGCGGACGCAGAAGGACCCGGTCAAGGTGATGATGCCGTTCGTGATCGAGTGGAAGTAAAACGAAGCGATGGCACGCGGATTTCAGCGCGGATGAAACGCGGATCAGAAAACAGAGATGAAAGACAGGATAAGACAGGTGTGTTCCGAATCTCTTGAATCCAGTTTTCTGATCCGCGTGTATCCGCGTTGAAATCCGCGTCATCCGCGTGCCATCGCTTCGATCAGCCCGCCAATGAGGCGGGCTTTTTTGTTGCGCCGGTCCTATCAATGAGCGCAACCCGTGGAGTCCTCCGATGCCCGACGCCACCAACCGCCTCGCCAACGAGACGAGCCTGTACCTGAAGCAGCACGCCCGCAACCCGGTGGACTGGTATCCGTGGGGGCCGGAGGCCATCGCCCGCGCCCGCGAGCTGGACCGGCCGATCTTCCTCTCCGTCGGCTACTCGGCCTGCCACTGGTGCCACGTGATGGAGCACGAGAGCTTCGAGGACCCCGACACCGCGAAGCTGCTCAACGACCACTTCGTCAGCATCAAGGTGGACCGCGAGGAGCGGCCGGACATCGACCAGATTTACATGACCGCCCACCAGCTGCTCACCCGGGAGGGCGGCGGCTGGCCGCTGAGCGTCTTCCTGTCGCCGGACCTGACGCCGTTCTTCGCCGGCACGTACTTCCCGCCGGACGACCGCTACGCCCCGCACCGGCCGAGCTTCCCGAAGCTGCTCGCGGCGATCACCGACGCCTGGCAGACCAAGCGCGACCAACTCGCCGAGATCGGCCACCAACTCGCCGAGCACCTGCAAGGCATGAGTGGGCAGGAGGCAAGCGAAGGGGAGCTTTCGGAGAAGCTGCTGCGGGACGCGCTCGGGGCGCTGAAGCGGAACTTCGACCCGGTCCACGGCGGGTTCGGCCACCAGCCGAAGTTCCCGCACGCGGTCGATCTGCGACTGCTCTTGCGGCTCGCGCGACGCTTCAACGCCGACGACGCGACGCAGATGGTGCGCCTGACGCTGGAGAAGATGGCCCGCGGCGGGATGTACGACCAGGTCGGCGGCGGGTTCCACCGCTACAGCGTCGATGCGGTCTGGCTGGTGCCGCACTTCGAGAAGATGCTCTACGACAACGCCCTCTTGACGCCGGCCTACGTCGAGGCGTTCCTGTTCACCGGCGACCCGTTCTACAGGAAGATCGCGTCCGAGACGCTGGACTATGTCCTCCGCGAGATGACCAGCCCGGCCGGGGCATTCTACTCGACGCAGGACGCCGACAGCGAAGGCGAAGAGGGGAAGTTCTATGTCTGGTCCGAGAAGGAGTTAGACGCCATCCTCGGCGATGAATTGTCGTCGCTGGCGAAGTCGGTGTACGGCGTCACCGCGGGCGGCAACTTCGAGGGGCACAGCATCCTGTTCCGGTCGAAGACCGACGAGCAGGACGCCCGGCTGAACCGGCTGAGCGTCGAGGAGTTCCGTGAGGAGCTTGGCAAGATCAAGTGCAGGCTCTACGGCGAGCGGGCGAAGCGGATCTGGCCGGGGCGGGACGAGAAGGTACTGACCGCGTGGAACGCCTTGATGATCGCGGCGTTCGCGCAGGCCGGGGCGGCGTTCGGCGTACCCAAGTACGTCGAGGCCGCGGCTAAGGCGGCGGACTTCGTGCTGACGACCCTCCGCGGCCCGGACGGGCGGCTCTACCGCACCTGCGGCGTCGGCCAGCCGCCGAAGATCGCCGGCTACCTGGAGGACTACGCCTACACCGCGGACGCCCTGGTGACGCTGTACGAGGCGACCTTCGACCCGCGATGGATTCGCGCCGCGATCGAGTTGGCCGAGGTCATGCTGAAGCACTTCGCGGACGAGACGGGCGGCGGGTTCTTCTACACCGCCGACGACCACGAGCAGCTCATCGCGCGGACGAAGGACCTGCACGACGGGTCGTTGCCGTCGGGCAACGCGATGGCGGTGACGGCGCTGCTGCGGCTTTCGGCGCTGACCGGCCGGCGGGACTTCCGCGCGGCCGCGGAGCGGACTCTGAAGGTGTATCGCGGCCTGATGGAGGAGCACCCCGCGGCGGCCGGGCAGATGTTGGTGGCGCTGGACTTCCACCTCGGCCCGGTGGACGAGGTGGCGGTGATCGGCCCGAAGGGCAACCCGGAGACGGAGCGGGTGCTGACGGCGCTGCGGTCGAAGTTCCGGCCGGACCGGGTGGTCGCGTTCCACGACCCGGCGGCCGGGGCACCACCGGCCGATGTGGGGCTGCTGGCCGACAAGCCGATGAAGGGGAAGGTGACGACCTACGTCTGCCGGGACTTCGCCTGCCGGGAGCCGCTGGTCGGCGCAGACGCTCTTGTAGATGGGGATGAGAGCCTGTCGTCGGGGTAGAACGGAGGTTGGACCGACTTCCTTTCCCCCCGGAGCGACAGGCCATGACTACCGTACCGGTTTTCGTCGGACTCGACTACCACAGCAACGCCATCCAGGTGTG
>DASSAT010000345.1:0-3722 GCA_035699305.1 Fimbriiglobus sp.
GAAAGCGGCCTGCTCACCCGGCAGATCGAGAAGGCGCAGAAGAAGGTCGAGGAGTACCACTTCGACCAGCGCAAGAACCTGCTCGAGTACGACGAGGTGATGGACCACCAGCGCAAGCGCACCTACGGCGCCCGTCAGGCGATCCTCGACGGCAAGAACCCGCGGGCGATGCTGCTGGGGATGATCGACGACCAGATCGTGGCGGCGGTCAAGCGCTACACCGACGACAACTACGGGCCGGCCAGCTTCGCCCAGTTCGCCGGCGGCGAGTTCGGCATCGAGTTCGACCCGGCGGACTTCCGCGGTGCCGACTACGAGCAGGCGGTCAAGCTCGCCCAGGACCGGGCCATCACGGCGGCGCCGACGTTCGTGCAAGAAGTGATGGACGAGAACCTCAACCCGGACGAGGATGCCAAGGACTGGAAGTGGCAGGAACTCTCACGTGTCGTCAACACGCGCTACGGCCTCAAGACCACCGACCGCGATCTGAAGAAGGTCGGCCGCGACGACATGGCCGAGTATATCCTCGGCGAGGCGGAGAAGACGATCCTGGCGGTGGACCTGTCCGGCGGCCAGCGCTACCTGGACAAGACTTACCCGGCCGAGTCCCTGGCCGACTGGGCGCGGCAAAAGTTCGGGCTGAAGCTCGCCGTCGAGGAGGCGGCCGACAAGGAGGCCGACGAGCTGATCGCGCTGTTGCGGACGAAGGTTCGCGCGGCGTACCGTGCTAAAGACGTGGAGTTCCCGGTGCAGGTCGGGCTGGCGGCGTATCTCCCCGAGAAGATGCGGGCCGACCGCCGGCCGGACCGCGAGGGGCTGTTCCGCTGGGCGGTGCAGCGGTTCAGCGGCAGCGCCGCGACCCTCTCCGAGGAGCTGTTCCGCACCGAGCCGCGCTCGAAGGTCAAGGAGACGCTGCTCGACGTGAGCCGGCAGCTCATCCCGACGGCCGACTACCCGGAGCTGGACGCGAAGTTGGACGAGGAGTTCAGCGGCGCCCGGATCGCCGAGGCTGACGACGCGAAGGAGCTGTCCGACTGGTGCAAGGCGGAGCTGAGGCTGGAGATCGACCCGGTGAAGCTGAGCGGCCGAACCCGGGAGCAGGTGCGCGACCTGGTCCTGAATGCCTACGACCAGCGCTACCGGCCGGAGATGCACCAGACCGAACGCAGCCTGATCCTGGAGCAACTCGACGCGGCGTGGAAGGCGCACCTCTTGACGATGGACCACCTGCGGAGCGTGGTCGGCCTCTCCGGCTATGCCCAGGAGGACCCGAAGATCGTCTACAAGCGCGAGGGCATGAAGCTCTTCGACGCGATGTGGGACGGGGTGAAGGACCGGGTGACGGAGAGCGTCTTCCGCATGGAGGACGTGGCCGACGAGCAGGTGGACATGGCGATGTGGGCCGGGGCGCGCGCGCAGCACCAACAAGCACAGTCGGCGATGCAGGTGCGGGCGGCGCAGGCCGCGACCGAGGAGCGGCAGAGCACCAACGCCGGCGGCGAGGTGAAGAAGCCGGAGCCGATCCGCAACGTCGGCGCCAAGGTCGGCCGCAACGACCCGTGCCCCTGCGGCAGCGGCAAGAAGTACAAGAACTGCCACATGAAGATGGAGCGCCGCTAGCGGTTAGCCGCGAGGCGCAGCCGAGCGCGGCGGCGTAGTGGGAGGGAACCCGTGGCGAATGAGATCATCCCGGTCGCGCGGTCGCTGTACCTGTGCGACGCGGCGACCGCCGGGCCGTCCGGGAAGGTGTACCTGTCCGGCGTGTTCAACGCGATCCGGGCGGGCGCCTTTCCCCACGCTGATACCCGGGTGGTGGCGTTCGTACAACTGACCGGCGGCCCGGCGGTTGTTCCGACCTACATCGACGTCTGACATGCGACCCGGGACGAGTTGGTGCACCGGGCCGGGCCGTTCTCGCTCCGGTTCCCGGACCGCCTGACGTTGCTGCAAGTCTCCGTGCCCCTGACCGGGTGTTCCTTCCCGTACACGGGGATGTACACGGTCGAGCTGTTCTGCCATAATCAATTCGTCTACGACACGACCCTTCACCTGTTCGAACTCGGGTGAGCCGATGGCGACCAACATGCCCGATCCGACCCCGAATGCTGACACCCTCGGGTACAAGACGATTTTCATCGAGTTCGAGGGCCGGCCGGTGGAACTGACGCCCGAGGAACTCCGCCGTCCGCGGTACGGCCGCCCGGACCCGCGCCGCTATCTGGCCGACGACACCCCGCCGGCGAACCCGCCCGACGCCCCACCCCCAGGCGGGACACCGAACCCGGCGTGACTCGGGAAGTGACGGCCCGGCCCAAGGTCGGCCGCAACGACCCACGCCTCTGCGGCAGCGGTAAGAAGTACAAGAACTGCCACATGAAGGATGGAACGGCGGTAGGGTTGCGGCGGGTTCGAACCAATCAGGCGGGGATGTGAATATTCGTTCACATCCCCGCCTCTGGCGTTTCTATCGCGCTCGCGCTATGCTATTCTCGTCCGACCTGGCGCCCGGTGCGAACCATGCCACCTTTATCCACGGCCTTGCGATGCGGGGTGTACACCCTCAGCGACGCCGCCCGACTCACGGGGCTGTCGCGGAGCCGGGTGCGGGAGTGGTTTCGTCATCGGAGGGCGAGGAAGGGTCCGCCGCTTTTCTCCTCCGACTACGAGCCGGAGAAGAACTCCCTGGCCATCAGCTTCTGGGACCTGATCGACGTGTTCGTTGCCGGCCAATTGCGGGAACACGGTGTCTCGCTTCCGACCGTGCGGAAAGTCTACGCGAGGTTGACCACCGACCTCGGAACCTCCCACCCGTTCTGCCGTAAGGAATTGCTGACCGACGGCAAGGCGGTCTTCGTCCGCGGGCTGGACAGGCACGGCGAGGAGGAGATCTACGAGGCGTTGACTCGCCAGAAGGCGTTCCCGAAGTTGATCCTCCCGTTCCTCCAGCGGATCGACTACGACCGGGCGATGGCCGCCCGCTGGCGGATCGCCGACGGCGTCGTGGTGGACCCGGCGCTGAGTTTCGGTCAGCCGGTCGTGGCCGGGGCCAGCATCCCGACCTACCTGCTGGCGGCGGCATACGACGCCAACGGGCGGGACGCCGACGTGGTCGCCGGCTGGTACGGGGTGACGGCTGAGGAGGTCGAGGCGGCCGTCCGGTTCGAGGCGGAACTCGCCGCATGAGCAGCCTCCGGTTCCTGTTCGACCGGTGCTGCCCCCTCCGGTTGGCCCGGGTGATCGCCGCCTTCGATGAGATCAATACGGTTCGGTTCTTCGACGACGACGAGCGGTTCGAGCGAACGACCCCGGACGTGGACTGGATCAAGACGCTCGCCACCGACCTGCCCTGGGCCGTGGTGAGCATGGACGCGAAGATCCTCAGGCGCCCCCACGAGATCAACGCGCTGCGTGGTTCCGGGGTCAAGTTCGTCCTGCTCGGCAAGGGCTGGATGCGGATGCCGCTTCACCAGCAAGCCTGGCGGCTCCTCAAGACCTGGCCGAACGTGGTGGAGGCCGTCCGCAACGTCCGGGCCGATCTGTTCGAGGTTTCTGCCGGCGGGAGTCACAAGGTCGAACCGATCCGACGCTGATGTATCGCCTGGAACGGACTCCATGCCCTTCTTGCTCGACGCCCTGTACCTGCTTGCGCTGGTGGTGCTGTCGCCGTGGCTGGTGTGGCGGGCCGTCGCCACCGGGCGCTACCGCCGCGACCTCGGGGCCAA
>DASSAT010000346.1:0-6253 GCA_035699305.1 Fimbriiglobus sp.
AGGGTGGGGGGTAGCTCCCCGAGTCGAAGGCGATGTCACCGGTTGGGTGACGCCCCGTACCCCCCACCCTGGCCCTCCCCCCAAGGGGGGAGGGAGTAAGAGGTGTCGGGCCTCGAAGACTCGACCCGACCTACAAAAACCACTTTCTGAGAGCCGTCATGATCGCGTCAACCGTCCGCGTCGCCCCGGCCTCGGTCCCGGGCCAGCAGACCTACAACGGGGATGCGTTCCCGCTCATCTTGAGCTGCGAGTCGGACCCCGACCTCCCCGCCGCGACGGCCTGGGTCGCCGACCGCCGCGGCGACCTGCTGGCGCAGACGGCCCACCACGGGGCCGTCCTGTTCCGCGGGTTCCCGCTTGCCACCGCCGAGGACTTCGACGCCTTCGTCGCCGCGTTCGACCTGCCGAACTTCCCGTACTACGAGTCGCTCTCGAACGCCGTCCGGGTGAACAAGACGCCGCGCGTGTTCACCGCCAACGAGGCGCCGCCGTCGGTCAGCATCTTCCTGCACCACGAGATGGCCCAGACGCCGGTCTACCCGAGTCGGCTGTTCTTCTTCTGTGAGCAGGCCGCGGAGACCGGCGGCGCGACGCCGGTCTGCCGGTCGGACGTGCTGTGGGAGCGGCTGCGGGACCGGTGCCCGCGGTTCGCCCGGGACTGCGAGGTGAAGGGGCTGCGATACTCACACGTCATGCCGGCCGCGGACGACGCCAAGTCCGGGATGGGCCGGAGTTGGCGGAGCACCCTGCGTGCGACGACTCATGATGAGGCCGAATCGAGATTGCGAGAACTCGGCTACTCGTGGGAGTGGCTGCCGGACGGCGGGGTGCGCGCGACGACGCCGGTGCTGCCTGCGGTCCGTCCGCTGGGGGACGGGCGGGCGTCGTTCTTCAACCAGCTCATCGCCGCGTCGCAGGGGTGGAAGGACGACCGCAACGACCCGTCGAAGGCGATCACGCACGGCGACGGTAGCCCGGTCGACCGGGACGCGGCGCTGACCGCCGCGGACCTCGGCGACGAGTTGTCGTTCGACATCCCGTGGGCGACCGGCGACGTGGCGCTGGTGGACAACTTCGTAACAATGCACGGCCGCCGCACGTTCACCGGCACCCGGAAGGTGCTGGCGTCGCTGATCGCGGCGGGGCCGTGACGGAGCGGACGCAGCCACTCGTCATACGGCCTTCATGGATTCCATATCCGCTCACCCCGCGTTGTGGGTAAGAGATAGCTCTCCGAGTCGGGACGCCACACCCACCCACCCGGCAGCTAATTCTCGGGGGCCGGATCAGAGGATTGCCGTGATTGGCTTGCCGTAGTCCATCTCCAGCCGCTTGCGGCCGGGGACCTCCAGCCGCCGCGGGTCGAGGCCGAGTTGGTGCAGCACGGTGGCGTGGATGTCGGTGACGTAGTGCCGATCCTCGACGGCGTGGTAGCCGATCTCGTCGGTCACCCCGTGTTGCACCCCGCCCTTGACGCCGCCGCCGGCCAGCCACGCGCAGAACCCCTGCGGATGGTGGTCGCGGCCGTCCCCCTGCGCGCCCGGCGACCGGCCAAACTCCGTCCCCCAGACGATCAGCGTGTCCTTCAACAGGCCGCGCTGCTTGAGGTCTTTAATCAGCCCCGCGATCGGCCGGTCCACCTCGGCCGAGAGCTTGCCGTGGTTGGCCTTGATGGCGGAGTGGGCGTCCCACGCGCCGCCGCCGCCGCCGCCGTGGAACACCTGCACGAACCGCACCCCCCGCTCAACTAACCGCCGGGCGGCCAGGCACAACTTGCCGAACGGGGCCGTGGCCTTCTGGTCCAGGCCGTAGAGCCTCTTCGTCGCCTCGGACTCTTTCTCCAGCTGAAGCGTTTCCGGGATGGCCGTCTGCATGCCGAAGGCCAGCTCGTAGGACTTGATCCGGGCGCGGAGGACCGGGTCGTCGGGGTAGTCGATGCCGGCCAGCTTGTTGAGCCGGCCGAGCAGGGAGAACTCGGCGGCCTGCTCGTCGCGGGAGACGCCAGCGGCCGGGTGGACGAACGGGAGCGGGTCTTTGCCGTCCACGGCCAGCCGGACGCCGGCGTACTCCGGGCCGAGGTACGCTGCCCCGTGCGTCCACTCGCCGCCGCAGCAGTCGCCGGTCGGGGTGCCCAGGACGACGTACTCCGGCAGGTCCTGGTTGAGCGACCCCAGGCCGTAGCAGCACCACGAGCCGATCGTCGGGTAGGCCCCCTCGCGGACGTGCCGGCCGGTGACGAACTGGAGCTGCGCCCCGTGGTCGTTGTCGGACGTCCACATCGACCGCACCACGGCGATGTCGTCGGCGCAGCCGCCGACGTGCGGCCACCAGTCGCTGACCGTCAGCCCGCTCTGGCCGTACTTCTTGTACCCGGTGGTCAGCCCCATCAGCTTCTTGCGGTTGCCGTGGGCGGGGTTGCCGCCGACGATGTTTTTCAGCTTCTCCGGGTTGTCCACGCCCTTGTACGGCGTCTCGTCGATCGTCTTGCCGTCGTACTTCGTGAGTTCCGGCTTCACGTCGAAGCTCTCGATGTGGCTGACCCCGCCGCACATGAAGATCCAGATGACGGACTTGGCCTTGGGCGGGAAGTGCGGCTTGCCGTCCGGCGGCGGGTTGTCGGCCGCGCGGGCGACGCCGTCCTTGAAGAGCATGGCGCCGAGGGCCAGCCCGGTGAACCCCATGCCGGTGTCTGCCAGGAACGACCGGCGGGTGACACCGGGACAGTTATGGCGGGCGGGCATGGCAGGCTCCTCAGAAGAATTCACCGCGGAGGGCGCGGAGGGCGCGGAGAGAAAGACCGAGTTCAATCAGGAAAACCACGGACGATCCGTTTGATTCCGTCCGTCAGTCGGACCACGTTGAAGTTAAGCAGGAGGCCCAGGTTCAAATTGGTGAGGCGGAGGTACGTGTGGAGTTGGGCCTCATGAATCTTCTCCAAACGTTCGACTGCCTTCAGTTCCAGGATCACCAGGTCGTTGACCAGTAGGTCGATCCGATACCCGCATTCCACCAAAGCACCACGGTACTTGACCGGCAGCGGATGTTGCCGATTGACCTTCAGCCCACGCTCCAGCAGTTCGTACTCCAAACACGCTTCATAAGCCGACTCCAGAAGTCCCGGACCCAACTCCCGGTGGACCACAATCGCGGCGCCGATGACAGTTTCCGATAGCGCGTTGAGTTGTTCTTTCATGACCAACTCTGTCTTCCTCTCTGCGCCCTCCGCGCCCTCCGCGGTGAATTCTTGGTTCAGCGGACGGTGACGAAGTCGTGGTGGTTCATCAGCACACGGACGAGTCCCTCCCGCGCGCGCGGGCCGTCGTCCTGCTTCAGGAACGTCTCGCACTCGGCCGCCTCCTCCGCGGTCGGCGGCCGCGCCAGGACGCGGCGGAACGCGGCGGCGACGAACGCCGACTCGGACGGCGCCTTCGCGTGCAGGTCGCGGGCGAGCAGCTTGGCGTGGCGGGCGGTCAGTTCGCTGTTGGCCAGGGCCAGAGCCTGTTGCGGGGTCACGCTCTCGTGCCGCTCGTAGCACTCGGTCACGGCGGCGCAGTCGAAGAGCTTCAGGAACGGCATCTGCTTCTCGGCCGCGTGTTGGAAGTACAGGCTGCGGCGCGGGACGGTCAGCCCCTTCGTGTGGTCGATGTCCGGGCCGCCCATCGTCAGGTCGAACTGGCCGGCGACGTAGAACAGTTGGTCGCGCACCACCTCCGCCTCCAGCCGCCGCGACGGCATCCGCCACAGGTAGACGTCGTCCGGGTCGGCAGCGAGGTCGGCGCCGTTCGGGGTGGACGCCTGCCGGTACGTCGCCGACGTGACGATCAGCCGGTGCATCTGCTTCATCGACCAGCCGCGGGCGACGAACTCGGCGGCCAACCAGTCGAGCAGGGCGGGGTGCGTCGGCCGCTGACCGTTTCTTCCGAAGTCGGCGGGCGATGGCACGATCCCGCGGCCGAAGTGCCGCAGCCAGATGTGGTTCATCGCCACCCGGGCGAAGAGCGGGTTGGCCGAGGCGGTAATCCACTTCGCCAGCGCCGTCCGCCGGCCGGTGCTCTCGGCCGGGTAGGTCGGCCGCTTCCGCTTCGTGTAAGCGGTCGTGGGCGGCTTCGCCGCGTTGGCCTCGGCGGCGACCACGGCCTTACGCAGGGCGTCGAGGGCGGGCGGCTTCTGCCCCTTCTTCGGCGGCGGGGCCAGCCCGCGCTCGCGGGCGAAGAGTTCCCGCTTCGCCTCGGCCACGGCCTGCGTCCGCTGGGCGACGACGGCTGCCTTCGCGGCTTCCTTCCAGGCGGACGAGTCCGTCTCACCCGCGTCCTCGATTGCTTCGACCTTCAGCACCGCTTCCAGGGCAGCGTGCCGGTCGCCAGCGATGGCGGCGTCCTGCCTGGCCAACTCCGCCGTATCACCGGTCCGGCGGGCGACGGCCAGCGACAGTGGCGAGAGGACGGCCGCCTCCGGCACCGTCACGGCGATCACCTTTCGGTGGGCGACCACGGCCTTCGTCTCGGCCCGGCCCAGCGCCGCTTCGCTCGCGGCCAGCGTCTCCCGGACCACGAACGGCCGCCGGTCCGGCGCGCGGGCGGCCAGCGGCAACTCGACCGGTGCGATCTTGGTGAACGTGCCGCCCAGCCGCGCCGGTACGCCGGGCAGCAGGCTCGCGGACTTGTCCGGCGTCCGCTCGTCGCCGCGGACGTAGAAGTACGTCGGCACCGTCAGGTTCGCGTCGTAGACGCGCGGCAGCCCGTCCTTGGCCGTGTCCGGCTGGCCGGGGATGCGGTCGATGCGGACCTGGTGCGGCTCGAAGATGGCCCGCACCCGGTAGTACTCCTTCTGGGCGATCGGGTCGTACATGTGGTCGTGGCAGCGGGCGCAGCCGATCGTCACCCCGAGGAACGCCTGGAAGGTGTGATCGACCGTGTCCTGCATCCACTTCTCGCGGCTGAGGAGCTTGAAGTTCCGCACCAGATACCCGGTCGCCCGCAGGGTGTCGGGATCGGCCGGGGCGATCTCGTCGCCGGCCAGCATCTCCCGGACCATCCGGTCGTAGGGCTTGTCCTTGTTCAGCGACTCGACGATCCAGTCCCGCCACCGCCAGATGTGCGGCTGGCTGTCGCGGACCTGCTGTCCCCACCCGGCCCAGTCGGAGTACCGCCACACGTCCATCCAGTGCCGGCCCCACCGCTCGCCGTACTGCGGCGACGCCAGGAGTTGATCCACCACCTTCTCGTAGGCGTCGGGGGCGGTGTCGTGCAGGTAGGCGTTCTGCTCCTCCGGGGTCGGCGGCAGGCCGATCAGGTCGAGGTAGACGCGGCGCAGGAGGATACTTCTCTCCGCCTCCGGGCGTGGCTTCAACCCGTGTTCCTCGTGCTTGGCCGCGATGAACGAGTCGATCGGGTTGCGGCCCCACGCGCTCGGCTTCGGCACGGCTGGCCGGCGGACCGGGTCGAACGGCCGCCACGGGTACGACGCCAGGAACTTGTGGAAGTCCGCCAGCTTCGCAGGGTACTCGGCCAACTGCTCGCGGGTCGGAGTGTCCGCCGGGTCGCCGGGGTTGTGCCCGGTCAGCAACTCGGTCAGGTTCGGCACCCCGTCCGCGTCGCTGTCCTCGTCCGCGACCGCCCGGATGCGGTCGGCGATCGCGGTCGGCTTCTTGGCCTGGCGGAGGTCGTACTTCACCTCGGCCAACCGCTCGCCGAACGGGTTGTGCGGCTTGTCGTCCTCGGCGGTCTGGCCGGGTTTGTCGGGAAGGTGGCAGGTGCGGCAGTCGTGGAGCTTGCGGGCGAGGAACGGGCCGAAGTATTCCGCCAGCGCCTGTTTGTGGGCGGGCCGGGCCGCGGCCGGGCCGGCCAGCAGGGCGACGAGCAACGCCGGGGCGAGCAGGCGGGCCGGTGGCATCGGGCGGCCTCACGGGCGGGGGTATCGGACGAGTCGCGGGCCGAGGCGGGCTGGGCAACGCGAGCGCGGGCAGGGTTATTATCTTCCCATCAACCTCGGCCCGGTGCCAGAGTGTTTTTCTTCTTCTCGTTCCTTCTCGTTCCCAAGTTCTGCTTGGGAACGCAGTCCGCGAAGCTCTGCTTCGCGAACGTTCCCGCACATGGGGCCTGATCCGTTGGGCCTAGTGGAGTCTCATTTGGTTACTTGGTAATCGGTGGTTGGTCCCGAATAATGGGTCATGAAACCACCTCTGTTCGTTCGGGCGTTGTCCGACGCCGAGCGCCGGGCGCTCCAAGCGGGACTTCGCAGCCGCGAGGCGTTC
>DASSAT010000347.1:0-6858 GCA_035699305.1 Fimbriiglobus sp.
AATCGCCCCTTTCCCGTGGAGCAAGAGCGGCCGGGACGGCCGCGGTCCCAGGGGTCACGCCGGCTGCGGAGCGACAGGCGTGGCGGTCGGCTCGTCGTCCGGCTTGCACCTGGGTCGCAGCCGCGGCGGGTACATCACCAGCCCCTGCACCACGATGATGAGCATGGCGACATACATCACGGTGAAAAAGCTCTCGGGCTGGTTCTCGATGAACAGCAGGTCGTGCAGCAGCCGGCCCATGAACGTCTCGCTGCCGTCGAACGGCTGGCCGGCCAGCGCGCGGAGTTGGTACTCCCACTTCGTCAGCGGGCACTGCCAGCCCATCACCGCCTCCAGGGCGACGACGGCGATGGCCAGCAGGTGCGTCAGCCGGAACCAGCGGTTGCGGCCCCACTGCCACCGGACCGCGCCGGCGACGACGATCGCCAGTTGCCCGACGAGGACATAGCTGACGTACAGAATGTGTACGAACACCATCAGGTCGGCCAGGTAGCCGTACATTGTGCCGCCTCGCTGAGAGCGTGGGGGACCGGAGGAGATGTCCGTCTCTACGTAATTCGATCCCGGGGCGTCCCGCTTTATTCCACGGGAAACGACGAAGCCCCGGGACCGCGGTCCCGGGGCTTGTCCGCTTACAGCTCGCGCCACGCTACCGCACCACGTACTCGAACCGCTCGCGGAACTGGTCGGGGGTCATCTTCACTACCGCCGCCAGGGCAGCGAGTTGTTCCGGGTCGGCGAAGTCCGACGGCTCCAGCCGGGTCATGTACTGACGGGCGCACTCGTAAGTCACACTCTTGACGTCCACCACCCGCGGCCGCATCCGCCCGGTGGCCGGGTTGATCATGTCCTCGAAGCGCAGCGGCAAGAGCTGCCCGCCGACCACGCTGACGATCGCCCCGAACTCGCTGGCCGCGGGCGACAGCAGGAACTTGACCGCCCCGTACCCCAGGTCGCGGGTGTACTCGGCGTCGAACGGGATCGGGTCGGCGCACCGCAGTTCGTAGCCGAGGTCCTTGTCGATCATGGTGATCGCCAGCCCCAGCGCGTCCAGCCGGCTGGTGGTCCGCTCGCGGACGATCCGCCCGAACTCGATCTCCCCGAGCCGCAGGTGCCCGTGCGGGTCGCGCTCGATCGTGCCGTACCGCCGGAGTTCCTGCTCGCCCAGGGCGTCGAGCAGCCCCTTCTCGCCGATGCACTCGATCAGCCCCTCGGCCAGGATGACGGTGCCGTACCCCTTCTTCTCGTGCTTGCGCTTGATCATCGCCCCGATGATCAGGTCGCACAGCTGGTCCAGCCCGAGCGTCCCCTTGCCGCGGAACTCCTCCGGGATGAGGGTCAGGGTGGCGGCCGACGCCTTGCCGATGCCCAGCGCCAGGTGGCCGGCCGCCCGACCCATGCTGACGACGATGTACCACCGGCCGGTGGTGCGGGCGTCCTCGTGCAGGCTGCGGGCGAGTTGTACCCCCAGGTGCCGGGCTGTCTCGAACCCGAACGTCGGCACCCCCGGGGCCAGCGGCAGGTCGTTGTCGATGGTCTTGGGGACGTGGGCCACCTTGATCGCCCCGCCGGCCCGCTGGTACACCTGGCTGCCGGAGTACGCGGTGTCGTCGCCGCCGATCGTCACCAGGTAGCCGATCCCGAGCTTCTTGAACGAGTCGAGCACCCGCTGCATGTCGGCCGGGTCCTTGGCCGGGTTGGTTCGGCTGGTGCCCAGGAACGAGCCGCCGCGGTTGTACCACGGCCCGGCCTCGGCGGCGGTCAGCCGGCGGACGCGGGCGGTGTCGCCGCGGACCAGGTGCTTGAACCCGTCTGGGACGCCGTAGATCTCGAACCCGCGGTGCTCGGCCTCGATGGTGACGGCGCTGATGACCCCGTTGATCCCCGGGGCCGGCCCGCCGCCGACGACGATCGCCAGCCGGCCGCGTGGGGGAGTGTCTGCCATGTGACTGCCTTCGACGAAGAGAGTTCCGGGCGCCCGGGGGTGGTGGGAAGAGGCCCGGGCCGTCCGGGTTAGGGATCGGAACTGGGCGGGCATTTTCAAGGGGCCGGGCCAGGGTGGTATAATCTGCCGTGACGAAGCGTCCGACGAGAGAGACTCAGATGCAACCACCGATCCTAATCCTGCCCACCACCGGAAATGGATATGTGGCCGGTGACGTCCGTGGAGTGACTGCTGAGGGCGTCACCCCTGAGCTGGCCGTGTCAAACCTCCGTATGGAAGCCGAGCGGCAACAGGTCGCGAGGTTGGACGCGATGACCATCGTCCCGCCGGCGGGAGAACACCCGATCCTGAGATGGGCCGGGATGTGGAAGGATCACCCCCTGATCGAGGAGTGGAAGAAGGCCGTCGAAGAGTATCGCACCCAGATCGACAATGACCCGAGCCGATGACCGTGATGCCGGTCTACCTTCTCGACACGGACGTCCTTACCCTCCTCGCCCAGGGCCACGCCGAGGTGTGCCGCCGGGTGGCCGCGGCCCAGCCGGGCGAGGTCCGGACGACGGCCATCAATGTTGAGGAACAGTTGACCGGCTGGTACTCGTTTCTCCGCACGACTAAGCGACCGGACCAAATCGAGTGGGCCTATGCCGAGTTGATCCGCACCACCCTCTTCCTCGCCTCCCTGCCCCTGGTCAACTACACGGTGCAGGCCATCACCCGGTACGACTCCCTGCTCAGGCAGAAGCTCAACGTCCGCAAGAACGACCTCCGAATCGCCGCCATCGCACTCGAAGTCGGGGCCATCGTCGTCACCCGCAACGTCCGCGACTTCGGCCGCGTCCCGAGCCTCACGATCAAGGACTGGTCTCAACCCGCCGCCCCGTGACCGTCACTCAAGCGCATTGCCCTTGCCAAGCCGCCGGCGCTCACTTAACTGGTTAGGTATATCCCGCCTGCCGCGTTACGCGCGTCTGCCTCACCCCAGGACGGGCACCCGCATGATCGTCGTCGAACATCTGACCAAGTATTACGGCGAATACCCCGCGGTCCGGGACGTAAGTTTCGAGGTCCCGAAGGGCCGGGTGGTCGGGTTCCTCGGCCCCAACGGGGCCGGCAAGTCCACCACCATGCGCATCCTCGCCGGGTTCCTCACCGCCACCGGCGGCCGGGCCAGCATCGCCGGCCACGACGTCTTCGCCGACCCGATCGCCGTCCGCCAGCGTATCGGATATATGCCGGAGAACTGTCCGCTGTACCCCGAGTTGCGGGTGAACGAGTACCTCAAGTTCCGGGCCGGGCTGAAAGGTCTCGGCTGGTCGGCCCGTCGCAAGCGGATCGATTACGTCGTCGAGCGGTGCTGGCTGACCGACGTCCGCCGGCAACTCGTCGGCACGCTCTCGAAGGGCTACCGCCAGCGGGTCGGGCTGGCCGACGCGCTCTTGGCCGACCCGCCGGTACTGATCCTCGACGAGCCGACCGCCGGCCTCGACCCGACCCAGATCCGCGAGACTCGCAAGCTGATCCGCGAGCTGGGCACCCAGCACACGATGCTGCTCTCGACGCATATCCTCTCGGAGGTGGAGATGACCTGCGACTCGGTCGTGGTCATCTACCAGGGGCGGGTGGTCGAGGACGGCACGCTCGCCGAAGTGCGGCAGAAGCACAAGAACCAGAGCCTGGAAGAGATCTTCGTGCGGCTCACGGGGCAAGAGGGAATCTAGTAGTGCCAGTGTCAGTGTCGGTGTCAGTGGGAAGCCACTCAGACCGACACTGGCGGCCGAACCCAGGTTTTCACTGACACCGACACTGACACTGACACTACCATGCGACCACTCTTCAGTCTGATCCGCCGGGAGTTCGCGGCGTACTTTCTGTCGCCGGTGGCGTACGTCACCCTGGCGGTGTTCCTGCTCGTCACCGGGCACCTGTTCTACCTGACCATGACCGCGCTGACCGAGACTGGCCCGCGCGGCATCGAGTACCCGATGCAGGGGCTGCTCGGCGACGAGAAGTTCTGGCTGGTGTTCCTGTTCATCCCGCCGCTGTTGACCATGCGGCTGATGGCCGAGGAGCGCGGTACCGGGACGCTTGAGGTGCTGCTCACCGCGCCGATCCGCGACTGGCAGGTGGTGGCTGGCAAGTACATCGGAGCCATCCTGTTTTACATCGTCCTGTGGCTGCCGACGCTGCTGTACGTGCCGGTGCTGGTGAACCTGGACTGGGCCACCGGACAGCCGCGGATTGACCCGTGGCCGGTGGTCACGTCCTACGTCGGGGTGTTCCTGGCCGGGGCGATGTTCCTGGCGATCGGGCTGCTCGTGTCGAGCCTGGTGCGCAGTCAGCTCGTTGCGGCGATGGTCTCGTTGGTGGTCAGCCTGGTGTTCGTGGTGGCGGCGTTCTGGCGGCCGGAGCTGGACGCCAACTCGGTGTGGGCGAAACTGGTGTCCTACATCAGCGTGCCGGAGCACTTCCGCCGCGACTTTACCCGCGGGCTGATCGACACCCGCCATCTGGTGCTGTACCTGAGCGTCACCGCGTTCTGCCTGTTCCTGACGGTGCGCTCGCTGGAGGCGCGGCGGCTGCGCGCGTGATGGGCTGCAAGCCCACCCGTGGCAACGGGTGGGCTTGGGGGCTTGAGGATAATGTGAGATGACCACCGAAACCGCTCCCCGACGCGCCGACGTGCGCCAGCGCACCACCCTCGGCAACCGCTTCCGGCTGCTGGTCCGGGTGCTGGGCATGACCGGCCTCCTGGCGGTGCCGGTCGGGTGGCTGCTGGCCGGCGACTCCCTACCGCCGGTTGAGACGTGGAACATTGATGTCCTGCGCGCCGCGGTCGAAGGCACCACCGACCCGGTCGTGAAGGGCGGCATGATCGCGTTGGTCGCCGGGGCCGCGGCGGTCGCCCTGTGGTTTGTTGTCGAACTCCTCGGCGGGCTGTTCCTGGTCGCCGGCCGCAAGACCGTCGTCGGCACCAACACCGCCCTGCAAATGGCCCTCGCTGCCGCCCTGTTGGTGATCGTCAACGTCGCCGCGTTCGGCACCCACTGGCGGTTCGACCTGACCCGGGACAAGCAGTTCACCTTCCCGCAAGAACTGATCGACGAGCTGCGCACCCTGCGGGCCGACAGTCCGACGACGATCGTCGTGCTGCACCTGCACTCCACCGCCGGGTCGCTCTCCGACGTGCCCGGCCCCTACGGCAAGGCTTACGGTAAGGCAGCCGAGCGGAAGGTGATCGAGAAGGTCAACGACCTGGTGGACCAGTTGCGGGAGTTCGGCCCGCGGTTCAACGTCGTGGTCCTCGACGCCGAGGACGACCGGTTCGAGCGGCAGGTGAAGGAGCTGACGCGCACCCGGCCGGGGCTGGCCGAGGCGATCCGCACCGCCCCGGCGGACAGCATCTTCTTTTACGCCGATGAGAAGGTCCGCCGGCTGCCGCGGGCCGAGGCCGACCGCCTCGCCGCTGGGCTGCACAAGCCGGCTACCGCCCCGGACCCCGCCGACCCGGAGCAGGCGCTGGTCTACTCCGGGGCGATCACCCGGATGCGCTTCTCCGACTTCTACCAGCTCGACATGACCAGCTCCAAGGAGCCGACCGCCCGGGAGCGCCAGGACGTCGCCGCGATTGCCGGCGGCGGCGCCTACGCCCCCGGCGTCCGCGGGGCGGGCAACCTGGTGCTGCTGCCGCGCGGCAAGGAGGCGTTCGTCCGGAAGGTGCTGGCTCTGGAGGCGCGCAAGCCGCGGATCGCGCTGGCAGTCATCCACCCGCTGCTGACCAGCCGCGAGGAGTACGACGAGTACACCGCTGCCGGGCTGCGCGCGACCCTGGAGGCCAACGGGTTCGAGGTGGTGGACGTGATCCTCAAGAAGGGGTGGAACCGCCGCGGGGAGCCGACCCCGGCCGCGTACACCTACGAGGAGAACGAACTCGACCGGGCCGAGGCCCGGGTCAACGTGCTTACCATCCTGGTCGCCGACCGCGAGGCGGCGATCGGCCAACTCCACCAGCTCAAGACCAAGCTCGATAAGGCGAGCCTTGCCGAACTGGACCGGGCGTTCGGCCGGCAGCTCGGCCGGCGGATCACGTCCGAGCAGGACCGGACGTTCCTCCGCCGGGTGTTCGACGACACCATCCAGGTCCGGCAGGAGGAACTCGCCGAGTTCACCACCCAGGCAGCCGAGGCCGGTGCCCGCTACCGCGACCTAAACCGCAACGAGCGGGCGGCCGAGAACCGCCGCATCACCGACGTGAAGGAGAAGCTCCAGCAGTACGTCGCCGACTGCGACCTGTTGATTGTCCCGCGGCTGACGGTGGTGAACCTCGCCCGCGGGGACGTGATCCCGCCGTCGCTGTTCGACCTGTCGAAGGACCAGGCCGAGGTGGTCAAGGAGTTCGTCAAGGCCGGCAAGCCGGTGCTGTTCGCCCTCGGCCCGACCAACGTGGACCGCGGCCCGCCGAGCAGCCCGGCCGGCGATGCGGTCGAGCGGCTGCTGCCACAGCTCGGGATCATCCCCGGCAGTCAGACAATCGTCACCGAGGCCGAGGCCCGTGCGATGGCCGAGCGGCAGAACGAGGGGCTGGCCGGCGCGGTGGACCTGCCGGCGCTGGTCTTCGACCCACCGACCAAGGACGGACAGGCGCCGAACCCGATCGCCGAGGCGTACCGGATCACCGCGCGGGCGGTGGACCGCAAGCTCGACCTGCGCGAGAGCGGGTTCCGGCCGATCTACGTCGCCCCGGGGGCGGCCGACCGGCTGCCGTTCGCGGCCGAGATCATGCACACCGGGCGGGACAGTTGGAACGAGAGCCAGCCCGTCCCGGAGGACGGCACGGTGCCGAAGTTCGACCCGGCCCGGCCGGACGACCCGAAGAAGGGGACGCGCGACGAGGAGCGCCGCGGCCCGTTCCC
>DASSAT010000348.1:0-2912 GCA_035699305.1 Fimbriiglobus sp.
CTGTGTGAGACTAGCACCGTCAGACCCGTTGCCCGTATTCTACGCTCCGTACTTGCCGAACCGGCCGGCGTGGGCCATCGCCAACAGCATCAGGTGCTTCGCCTCGAACCGCCCCAGCCCGCCGCGCAGACACGCCCGCTCAGTGTACTCCTCGCACTCGTCCGACCGGCACGTCTCCGCCACCAGCAGCGTCGGGACCGGGTGCCACGAGTGGCTGCTTAGCTTGCTCGGCGTCGAGTGGTCGCCGGTCACGATCAGCACGTCCGGGCCGAGGCCGCGCACAGCCGGGATCACCTCATCCAGCCGCTCGATCATCTGCACCTTCGCCGGGAAGTTGCCGTCCTCCCCGGTGCTGTCGGTGTACTTGTAGTGCAGGAAGTAGAAGTCGTAATCGCCCCACACCTTCCCGAGCGTCGCCACCTGGTCGTCGAGCGTTTGGCCGGCGTCCAGCACGTCCATGCCGACCAGCCGGGCCAGCCCCTTGTACATCGGGTAGACCGCGATCGCCGCCGCCTTCAACCCGTAGAGGTCCTTGAACGAGACGACGTTCGGGTGCGTGGCGAACCCCCGCAGCGTGACCCCGTTGGCCGGCGCCTCTCCTTTCAATACCTCGCGCGCCTTGGCGACGAACTCGTTGGCCACTGCGGCGGTCTTCGCGGAATCGGACTCGCCCGCCTTCGCGGGGATCGCCGCGGCCGGCAGCGGCGCCAGCCCGACCTGCTGCGGATCGGTGTCGGCGACGTGTCCGCCCAGCCCGTCGCCGCGGAGCACCAGCACGAACCGGTGCTCCTTGACCGGCTCCACGAACACCTCGATGCCGGGGATGGTGATGCTCCGCAACTTCTTGACCAACTCGACGCAGCGCTCGGTAGTCGGCCGGCCGGCCCGGCGATCGGTGATCGTGCCGTCCGGGCCGATGGTGCAGAAGTTGCCGCGGATCGCCACGTCCTTCGGCCCGACCGGAAAGTTGATCCCCAGCGCTTCGAGAATGCCTCGGCCGATGCGGTACTCCAGCGGGTCGTAGCCGAACAGCGCCAGGTGCCCCGGCCCGCTGCCGGGGGTGATCCCGGGCAGGACGGGGACGCTCAGCCCGCACACCCCGTCGCGCGCGCACTCGTCCAGGTTGTGGTGGGAGGCGGTTTCCAACTCGGTTTTACCGCCGGGTTCCAGTGGCAGCCCGCCGATCCCGTCGGCCACCAGCAGGACAATCTTGGTGTCCGCCGGCTCGCGCAACTCGCGGATCAAATCGTGGATGTTCATGTGAAAAGTTTACCCCCGGCGTGGCGTGGCGTACAGTATCGGTGACTGTCGCCTGTGTGTCCTACGGTCCCGGAGCGCGGCCGATGCAATTGCCCGACGAGCTGATCGAGTACAGCTACCAGCGGCTGGTCGCCCCGCCGCCGGAGCCGTGGACGCCGCTGGCCGAGCTTCAGTCCCAGCACTTCCTGCCGCCGGAGCGGCTGGAGCCGACCCGGCAGGCGCTGGAGAAGGTCCGTAGCCAGGTCGCCGCCGAGCGCAGCTTGCAGAACCCGCCGGTCCGGTTGCAGCCGTTGCAGCCCGGGTTCATCGACCTTCCGATGCAGATGCTCGACGGCTTCCGCCGCAAGGGGGACGCCAGCGACCTGAGCAAGATCACCCGGCTGGCGTCCCGGCTGCGGGACAACTGTGACCGGGTGGTGGTGCTCGGGATCGGCGGCAGCTACATCGGGGCCAAGGCGCTCTTCGACGCCCTCTGCCATACCTACCACAACGAGCTGCCGGCGAACATGCGGATGGGCAAGCCGCGGATGTACTTCGAGGGGAACAACTTCGACAACGACACCCTGGCCGACCTGCTGGAGCTGCTGGAGAACACCTGCGTCGATCCCGAACTGCCGGCCGAACGGTGGGGCGTGATCGTCATCAGCAAGTCCGGCGGCACCCTGGAGACGGCCGCGGCGTACCGGGCGGTGCGGTCCGAGGCGGCCAAGTATTACGGCCCGAAGTCCGAGTGGCTGCGGAAGCTCATCATCCCCGTCACCGGCCCGGCGGGCAAGCTCCGCGCCCTGGCCCACGGCGAGGGGTTCTCCGACGACGAGATCCTGACCATCCCCGACGACATCGGCGGGCGGTACAGCGTCTTAACCCCGGTCGGCCTCTTGCCGGCCGCGGTCATGGGGCTGGACGTGCGGGCGCTCTTGCTCGGGGCGGCGGCGATGACCCGGCGGTTCCTGGAGGAGCCATTCGACCGCAACCCGGTCCTGCAATACGCCGCCGTCAACCACCTGATGAACGTCGAGCACCGCAAGACCGTCCGGGTGCTGGCGGTCTGGTCGAAGAAGCTGGAGTCGGTCGGGCTGTGGTACGACCAGTTGCTGAGCGAGTCGCTGGGCAAGCAGGGCCGCGGCCCGACGCCGGTGACGGCGGTCTGCACCCGCGACCTGCACAGCCGCGGCCAGCAGCACCAGGACGGCGCCCGCGACAAGATCATTAACAACCTGTCCGTCCGCCACGTCAAGCACCCGCCCATCCCGATCGGGATGGGCGACCGCAACGAGGACGACCTCAACGCCATCAGCCGCAAGACCTACCCGGACC
Organism: Fimbriiglobus sp.; assembly: GCA_035699305.1. Classification (GTDB taxonomy): domain Bacteria; phylum Planctomycetota; class Planctomycetia; order Gemmatales; family Gemmataceae; genus DASSAT01. Next base: position 2,578 of record DASSAT010000348.1, read on the forward strand.
TGCTGGAGGCGGCGTTCGAGGGGACCAACCAGGCGTATCAGGACGCGGCCCGGCCGACCGCGGACCTGGTGATGCCGTCCCTGACCGAGCACACGATGGGCCAGCTGCTCCAGATGCTGATGCTGGCGACGGTGGTGGAGGGCCGGCTGTCGAACATCAACCCCTACGGCCAGCCGGGGGTGGAGGCGTACAAACAGAACATGATGCGCATCCTCAAGGCGACGCCGAACCTGCCCAAGGGCGAGGTCCGCGACGCCGCCAAGGGGGTCTGAATCTCAGCCGAGCCGCGACCGTCAGGGAGCGGTCTGCGCAGACCGCTCCCTGACGGTCGCGGC
>DASSAT010000349.1:0-2341 GCA_035699305.1 Fimbriiglobus sp.
CGAAGACTCGACCCACCCTACAAGACAAGTCACGCTCCGCCCGTCTGCCCGAACAGCTCCCGCGCGTTGCGGGTCGTCGTTGCCGCCAGTTCCTCCGGCGACACGCCCAGCAGACCGGCCAGGCACGCCGCCGTGTGCGCCACGAACGCCGGCTCGTTCCGCTTCCCACGGACGGGCACCGGTGCCAGGTACGGGCTGTCCGTCTCCACCAGCAGCCGCTCGGGCGGGACCGTCTTCGCCACCCCGCGCAGGTCGGTCGCGGTCTTGTACGTCAGCATCCCGGCGAACGACAGGTGCAGGCCCAGCGCCAGGCACGCCCGGGCGGTCTCGGCGTCGCCGGTGAACGAGTGCATCACCCCGCGGACCGGGCCGCCGCGGTCGAACTCGGCCCGCAGCACCCGCACCACGTCCGGCCCGGCGTCCCGGCAGTGGATCACCACCGGCTTGCCCAGCCGCCGCGCCAGGTCCAGGTGCCGCGCGAAATACTCCTCCTGGAGGGCGAACGGCGCCCGGTCCCAGTAACGGTCCAGCCCGGTCTCGCCGACGGCCACGGCCCGCGGGTCGGCCGCCAGTTGGGCGACCGCGTCGAAGTCCGCCGGGCCGGCCTCGGCGACGTGGTTGGGCTGGACGCCGACCACCGCCGCCAGCCGGCCGGGGAAGCGGGCGGCAAGGTCCAGGGCGGCCCGGCTAGTGGACAGGTCGATGCCGATGGTCAAGACGCGGGCGACGCCGGCAACGGCGGCGCGGTCCAGCACCGCCGGCAGGTCGTCGGCGAACCGCGGGTCGTCCAGGTGCGCGTGCGTGTCGATCAACTCGGGCGGCATTGCGTCCTCTTGTAGTCCGCTCGCTCCGCGAGCGGATGAGCGAAGACCGCTCGCGGAGCGAGCGGACTACGGAAAACGACCGCGGGGGGCGGTCAGCCCCCCGCGGGATGCGATCACGTCAGGCGTCCGGCGCGTCAGCTGCCGGGGCCGGGGCCGCCGCCCCGCTGGAACCCGCCGCCGTTCGGGTCCATCGGGTTGCCCATCATGTTCATATCCTCCTTGCGATCCCGGACCCGCTTGAGCCACTTGTCCCACGTCTCCTGCCGGCCCTTCTTCTCGGGGTCCTCCTTGTCGGCCACGGAGTTGCGGACCAGCAGCTTGCCGTCCGGCCGCAGGATCAGCACCTCGGTCGCCGACTCGTCTGTGACCGTCCGCTCGCTAAGCTCGGCCTTGGTCTTGCCCCCCTCGAAGCCGACCAGCACCGAGAGGGTCTGGAAGTTGACCGGCCAGCCCTTGGGCTGGTGCTTCTGGTTGGCGATGCCGTGCACCTTGACCCCGCCGGTCAGCTCGCGCAGGACGTACGCCTGCTGCGACGCCGACCACAGCGGCAACTCGACCAGTTGTCGCCGGCCGATGAAGTCGCCAGCGGCGACCGGCATGTCGGCCACCACCCAGGTGCCGATCGGCTCGGTCTTGTTGCCCGACCCTTCGATGCGGATCTGCGGCATCCACTGCTGGAACTGGACCAACGCCCGCCGGCCGTCCTGCACCTCGCGGTACTCCATCACGTTGCGGATCGCCCCCTCCCGGCCGTTCTTCTTGTACAGGTCGTCCACGTGCTCGATGTACTCGTCGGCGTCGGCGGCGTAGATGTACATCTCGGGCGGGATGGTGATGAACTCGTCGGCCTTGCCCAGCTGCACCCACGGCCCCTTGAGCGTCTCGATCTTGGCGTCGGACTTACGGCTGACCATGTTCGGCTGGTTGAAGTTGGGGTTCTTCATCTTCACCCGGATGCGGTACTGGTAGCTGTACCCCGGCCGCGGATCGACATCGAGGAACCGCAGCAGAGTGTACTCGACCTCCGGCATCTGGGCGAACGACCCGGGCATCCCGCCGGGCATCATCCCCTCGCCCGGCATCGCCCCGCCCGGCCCACCAAAGGCACCGGGCTGCTGCTGCATCCCGCCCCGGCCGCGGGGGCTGCCGAAGGCGCCTCCGCCCGGCCCCGGCACGCCGCCAGCCCCCGGCATCCCGGGCATCCCGCCTTCCTGCCCGTAGCCGGAGCCGCCGTAGGAGCCGCCCCCGATCGGGGCGTAGGGGTTGTCGATACCGGCCTTACCCTGGAACCGCCGCTGCCACTCGCTCGGGGTGAACTTCGGCTTGTTGGCCTCCTCCAGCTTCTTGATGTTGTCGAGGATCGGCTGGAGGGTCAGCTCCGGCCAGGAGGCGAGGTCATCGGCGAGCATCGGCAGCGGCGCCCACAGCCGCTCGGTGTACGGCCGCAGGAAGTACGACAGATATCCCTGGCCCTGGTACGGGTCATCGGCCCACTTGCGGGCGCGGATCTTGGTGAA
>DASSAT010000350.1:0-2208 GCA_035699305.1 Fimbriiglobus sp.
AAGCGAAGATCGCGGCCGTGGTCCGCGGCAAGCTCGCCCGCGCCGTGCTCGGCGACAAACTGCTCGACGCCCAGCACGAGTCGAAAAAGGCGCTGCCGAAGGCCGACATCCTCGACCGCGACCTGACCCTGATGACGACCAACGACCCGTGGACCGGCCTCGCCGCCCAGGTCGGGGCGGGCCTGGGCGACCACCTGGCCGAACTCTCCAAGGACGGCCTCGTGCCGACCGCCGCGCCGGACGCGCGGGCCGAGCACGCCAGCCGCAGCGCGGTCCCGTTCGCCGCCGCTGCCGGGTGGGAGCCAGCCGCGGCCAACCACCGGCTGCGGTGGCGGTCGTACCTGACCGAGTTGGCCGGGCGGACCGCCGACGACCACTGGTATGACGAGAGGCAGTCCCCGTACTTCAAGGCCGTGGCGAACCGCTACGTTGCCGACGCCAACCGACTGACCGGGGAGCTGCGCGCCCTCACGCCGCCGGGGGCCGCGGGGTCGTGGGGGGGCGACGCGCCGGACGCGACCCTCGACGCCAAGCTCAAAGCCCCGCCGCTGACGGCCCACGACCTTGCCGCGATCACCTGGACGAGCGAGCTGGACCGGACCATCCCGTTCAACCTCGGGCCGCTGCCGAAGGGCTACCGCATCACCGGCCATGCCGTGGCGGTCGGCCGGTTCGGCGACCTCGCGCCGATTCGGGCGGTCGGTGAGGCGTTGTCCCGCCCGCTGCTGCCGATCCCGGGCGACTCGCTCGGGCTGTCCGCCGAGCTGAAGCTGGACGTCGGCGCCGAGGAGAAGACGCGGCGGGATTGCCGCGCGGCGTGCATGGTCTACTTCCGCGGCCAGCAGCCGACGCAGCAGGTCACGATCCACCTGAACTGCAAGCCGGAGCTGGTCATCGCCGAGCCGCCGCCGACCGGCGAGGACCGCGGCCGAATGGTCGCCGTCCGCGCCGACCGAAACGTGGAACTGGGGTCGGTCGTGATCCTGCTCGACTATTCCGGGAGTATGGACGGCGTATTCCAGAAGGACGTGACCCGCAAGCAAGCTGCGCTCAAGGCCGTCTCGGACCTGCTCAAGGCACTGCCAAAGGAGACGCCGCTCCGCATCCGGGTCTTCTCGGACAAGGATAACAAGAACGGCAGCCGGGTCGTGTTCGGCACCGGGAAGGGGGACGATCGATCGCTGGTGACCTGGGATTCCGACCAGGATCAGCGGTACAGAGACCTGGTCGCCACCCTGGATCGGATCGTACCTTGGGGTAACACACCGCTGGCCCAGTCGATCATCGACGCCGCCAACAACGACTTCGCCGGCCTGGGGACGGGGTCGAAGACCCTCCTGGTCTTGACCGACGGGTCGGAGGACGACGGTCAGAAACGGGGCGCACAGGCCCAAGCGAACTTCATCGCCGGCCGGGCCAAGGCGCTGGCCAACGGACTGGCGGGGCAGAATGTGGCCCTCCACGTCGTCCAGTTTGCCGTCTCTCCCGGCGAGCAGAAGGAGGCCGGCGACCTCTTCCGACCTCTCGGCAACCTCCAGCCGGAGTTGGTCAAGCTATGGCACGCCAACAATGCCAATAACCTCCTGCAAGCCCTGCTCGACGCGATGCGGCCGAAACTCAAACTGCTCGACCGGAACGGCGGGCGGCCCGACAACTTCCCGCAGACCGGCTTGCCGTCGCGGGCGGACGACCGCGGGGAGCCACCCTACTCGTCGTTCAAGCCGTACTGGTCGAAGTGGATCTCCGACAACACGGAGGGACCGTTCAAGGTGTGGGCCTACCCGAACCGGTTGCCGAACCCGACCGACCTGATCCTGCGGCCCGGGGAGCGGATGCTCCTCGGGTTCGGCAACCAGGGGCGCAGCATCCTCGTGCGCCGCGAGTTGTTCGCCGACTACATCCGCAACCCCCGGGCGAAGACGCGGCGCGACGATAAGCTGTGGGCGCTGTCGGTCCCCGACAGCAAGGTGGACAACCAGGAGAACTTCCGGTTCCACTCGCTGGCGTTCCTGGAGAAAGTCCCGCCCCACCTCCGCGGCAAGGTCGGCGACGGATCGCTGGAGTTCGCCCCCCCGGAACTGACGTGGTGGCAGGTGACGCCCACCGCCGAGAAGGGCGAGACGCTGCCCCCGACCGGGACGGTGCGCGTGACCCGGTCCTACGGCTACCCGGCCCCGGGCTGGGATGTGTCCGTGGAGGGCTGGCCGC
>DASSAT010000351.1:0-2374 GCA_035699305.1 Fimbriiglobus sp.
GGTGGGCCTCGAAGACTCGGCCCACCCTACGAAATCAGTCGATTTTGGTCTCACATATCTGGTTAGCGAATCCGGTCCCCGTCGGCAAACGGCGGACGAACGCGATCCGCCTCCCGTCCGGCGAGACGACGCACGCTTCCGGCCGTGGAGCTGTGGCGTCGTCGGACCGCGGGGTCAGTCGCGTCGTCTGCCCGGTCAACACGTCCGTCAGGCAAACGCTGTTGTCCAGGACGAACGCCACCCGCCGGCCGTCGGGGTGCCAGGTGAAGGCGGACGCAACCGGATGCGTGTTGCGCGTGACCTGGACCGCCGGGCCGCCGTTGGGGGAGACGGTCCAGAACTGCACGACCCCGGCATCGTCTTTCTTCAGGAAGCCGATACGCGACCCATCCGGCGACGACCGTAGCCAGTGCCGCGGTCCCTGGAGGCCAGGGTACTTGTCGGACGCGGTGAAGGTCAATCGCTTCTGCACCGTGCCCTTCGGCGGCGCTGGGCGGCGCGTGGCCATGCCTTCGAGCGGACCGTCGCCGGGAACTGTCAGGTCGTCGGGCAGGTCCGCGATGAACACCTCCGACACGGTTTCGCCGGAAGTGGACCGGACGTGCCCCTGAAAAGCGAGGGCGTACCGTTGCCGCGTGCCGTCCGGCCGCAGGTAGCCGTTAGTGCCGACCCAGCCCTCCTCGAACGCCCGGGTGATTTCGTCCGAACCGGGCCGGGGCGTCGCGGTGGTGCGGGTGACGAGGATCGAGAACGCTTCGCCGTCGTGGTTGCGCGGGTGGGTCTTCGGCACCGCGACGGGCAGGCCGACGGCGGACACGCCGACGTTGCGTTGGTTCACGTCCGCGCCGGGGTCGGATCGCATAGATAAGACGTGGTCCTCGTAGGTGAAGCTGACGAGTTGGCCGTCCGGGCTAAAGACGTGGACGTGCGACCCGCCGCGTAGCGCCCCCGGCGTGAACGGCGGCGTCAGGTCGCGTGCGTCCAGGTTGACCGCGACGCCGGGCCGGCGGGCATCGACCACCAAGCCTTGCCGCTGGGCGGGGCCGTACTGCCAGCCCGGCGTCGGGTGTTCCGGGCCGCGGATGAACGCCGCCTTCGGCTCGGTCGGGTGCCACGTCGCCACCCCGCAGCAGGCGCCGTTGCACGACTCGTAGAGTACGCGGACTTCCCGGGTCCGCACGTGGACCGTCTCGATCCGGGAGCCGTCGAATGTGTCGCCGGCCGGGTCGGAGCGGGTGTCGTAAACGACCCATTCGCCATCGGGGGACCAGACGTTGACGTTCGTCAGGATGCGGCCGCCGGGGCCGTCGGTGAGTTGCGTTTCCGGTCGGAAGGATGTCATCCGGGAGAGCGGTCCGCGGTCGATCGACGGGTCGGGGAGGGCGGCGAGTCCCGCCAGGCCGATCGCCAGTAGTACAACGAGGCGGCGGGTCGGAGTCATATTTTCGCGTTCCCAAGCTCTGCTTGGGAACGCGGTTCGCGAAGCTCCGCTTCGCGGGCTACGCCGGACCGCAAGCTCCCGCATTTGTTCGAGCGCCTCTCCCTGTCCATGTCCGCCAAGCGGAGCTTGGCGACCTGCGTTCCCAAGCTCTGCTTGGGAACGAGAAGCGTTCCCAAGCTCTGCTTGGGAACGAGAAGCGCGAGAAGCGCCCTCCTTGCGGCCCGGGGGTCGTTTTGCGACTTTAACCCCCACCCGGCCGGCGGTCCAGCCCCGGCTGCAATCAATGTAGTAGGCACACTCCGTGTGCCGTCTCCGAAGAACGGCACACGGAGTGTGCCTACTACACTCACTGTCGCAGGAGAGCACCATCATGGTACGGATCGGCATCGTCGGCATCGGGTTCATGGGCCGCATCCACTACCTCGGCGCCCAGCGGCTCCAGGGGGCGAAGGTCGCGGCCGTGTGCAGCCGCGACAAGGCCAAGCTCGCCGGCGACTGGCGGACCACCCGCGGCAACTTCGGCCCCGAGCCGGGGAAGGTGGACCTCACCGGCGTCAAGACCTACGAGTCCTACGCGGCGCTGCTCGCCGACCCGGAGATCGACCTGATCGACGTCTGCAACCCGACCCACCTGCACCCGGAGTTCGCCATCGCCGCCCTCAAGGCCGGCAAGCACGTCCTCATTGAGAAGGCGATCGCGTTGACCGCCGCCGCCGCCGACCGGATACTCGCCGCGGCGAAGTCGGCCGGCAAGCTGCTCATGGTCGCCCACGTCCTGCCGTTCTTCCCCGAATTCAAGTACGCCGCCGAGGCCGTCCGCGGCGGGCAGTATGGCAAGTTCCTCGCGGCCCATTTCAAACGGGTGATCGCCAGGCCCGACTGGTCGGCTGAGATCGCCGACGCCTCCAAGACCGGCGGCCCGGCCGTGGACCT
>DASSAT010000352.1:0-2741 GCA_035699305.1 Fimbriiglobus sp.
GGGTCAAGGTGCAGGCGTTCCGGCTGCACGAGCTGATCGAGACGATCCGGGCGGAGTTGAAAGGTAAAGCGGAGAAGGCCGAGCCGGAGCCGAAGAATGCGAAGCCCGTACCGAAGGCGCCGCCACCGAAGAAGGCGAAGCCGCTCGCCGCGAAGACCGGGCAGGTGAAGGGGATGGTGACGCTGGACGGCAAGCCGGTGGCCGCGGGCGAGGTGACGGTCGTCAGCCTGGCCCTGCCGCGGCCGCGCGTGTTCTCGGCCAAGGTGACCGACGGCGCGTATGCCTTCTCCGACGAGTTGCCGGTCGGCAAGTATGTCTTGATCGTGACCGGCAAGGGCGTCCCGGAGAAGTTCGGAACGACGCTGACCAGTAGCCTGCGGGTCGAGGTGGCCGGCGGGACGAGCGAACTCAACCTGGACCTGAAGTCGAAGTGAATGGTAGCGTTTTTTAGTCGTTGTCCTTGCCGAGCCGTTCCCGTAGCCGCCGCGCGCCGTAGTCGCCCAGCGTGCAGAACCGGCACGGGCACGGCCGCCTGCCGTTCGAACCCGGGAAGTATCGCCAGCCGACCACTTGCCGGAGCCGATGGACGCGGTGGATTTCGCCCGACTCGATCCGACGGGGGATGATGACTTCCCACCCCTCCCGACTGTCCGCGGCCAGGAACGCCGCGACCGCCTCAGCCGCTGCCATCTCGCGGTGGTGACGGTTGTAGTGCCCGACCCAAACCCGCTCGTCGTCGCCGATCCGGAAGTATAGGGCGGCAATCGGCCCCCCGCCTCGTCGCCGGAGTTCACGGAGCCACTGGTGTGATAAGTAATAATTCCGCGTCACGGGGACGGCGAAAATCCCGCCGGGACGGCACCCGAACGCTCGTCGGAGCCGACTGATGCCGTTCCGGCGGATCAACGGGACGCGAGATTCCGGGGCCAGATGGACGAACATCGCCACCGCGGGTAACTCCTTCGAGCGTCGGGTAACGGGAAGGGACGCGCGAGGTGCAGTCCGGGTTCACCCCCGCGGGGCAACGGGCACGACCGCGGAGGTGAGTGCCGCGATGCCTCGCTCGTAGGCCATCACCACGCACACCGCCGCGGTCAGCAGCAGGAACGCGGCGGTGTGCGTGCCGTAGGTCAGCGCTAGGTCTTGCCCCTCCTCCGGCAGCGCCCCGGGTCCGATCGTCAGCACCCCGGCCAGCACCAGCGTCCCGAAGATGTAACCGCGCAACCCCGGCCCCAGCGGTCGCGTCGCCAGGAACGCCGCCAGCGCCGCATACGGCAACGCCAGCGTCACCGCGTGGTGCTTCCACGTCCGCTCGCTGAAGAGCAGCATCCCCAGCAGAATCAGACTGCACTCGGCCGCGAACCAAAGCCCTTGCCGCGACCGCGACCGGCACAACAGCACCACCGCGACAACGAACGCCGCCTGGCAGGCCCGCACGACCAGCCGGGCCGAACCCGGGCCGATGTCGGCGACGTTGTGGAACTTCGCCGGGACCGGCCGGCCGTCGTCCTCGTCGTACTCGACGGCCGACGGCTCATCGGTCAGCAGCCGGAACGTGATCCCCGGGATCGACTGGTTGGCGTGCTGCGACGTGACCTTGCCCTCAACCAGGAACGGCCGCACCATCCCACCGTACCAACTCTCCAACAGGGTCAGGTTGTGCCCCCAGCCCAGCGCCAGCCCCGGGACGACGAACAGCCACAGCACCAGCCCGAGCAGGCAGCCGACGACGGCCGTCCACGCCCGCTTCCACACGAGGTACGGCAGGAACAGGGCCGGCGTCACCTTGCACGCCACCGCCAGCCCCAGCACCACCCCGGCGGCCGCGTCGCGCCGTCGGCGGAGCAGCTCCAGCGCCGCGAAGACCAGGAAGGCGATGAAGATGTTGACGTTGCCGTGCGACAGGTCGCCGAGGATCGGGTGCGCCGCCAGCACGACCGCAACCGCCTTCGCCCAGCCCGGCATCGGCGCAGACAGCCGGAATGCCCACACCAGCACGCAGCCGGCCATCCCGGCCTTGAGCGCGAACCACAGCATGGCCCCGCCCAGGGCGTGCGGGTCGCCCGGCAGTTGGTAGAGCGGCCAGAGGACCAGCCCCTGGATCGGCGGGTTGGGGTACGGGTTGCCCTCGTAGACGTTGACGCCATCGACCAGCCCGTTGACCTGGCCCTGCCAGCGGAGGAACGCGGTCCGGGTCAGGGTGCCAATGCGGCTGGGCCGGGACGCCTTGAACCAGTACTGGACGGCGGCGCCGGCCACGACTGCCGCCAGGAAGATCAGGAACGCCGTCCGCCACCGGGCCGGGGGCACGGACGCGAGCCGGGAGCGGAGGATCATTAGCGGCGACAGCCGGTCCGGCATCGGGCGGGGGTCCGCGGTGTGAGAACAGTCCGGGGGGAGTGTATCCCCGAACGCGGAATCCCGGCAAGACGGACTGGACGATCCAACGATTTCCCGGATTCACCCTTGAACCTCACGCGACGTGAGGTCGTACCAGGCCCGCGATGTTACCTGCGGAGGGTCAACCGATGTCCGCGGCGGACGGGCTGTACAAGGTCGGCGAGGTGGCGCGGCGGACCGGCGTGACGGTCCGCACGCTGCACCACTACGACGAGATCGGCCTGCTCTCGCCGTCGCATCGGGCGGGGGGCGGGCACCGGCTCTACACCGCCGCGGACCTGGGCCGGTTGCAGCAGGTGCTCTCGCTGCGGCAGCTCGGGTTCTCGCTGGACGAGATCCGC
>DASSAT010000353.1:0-4020 GCA_035699305.1 Fimbriiglobus sp.
CCCGCCGGGCAAGCACGACGCCCTCTACCTGCCGCGGGCGGCCCACTTCACCGGGCACATCGCCATCCACGAGGTCGCGTTCGGGGCGGGCGGCGAACTGTGGGCGGTCAACACCCGGTTCTCGTGCCTGTGTACGTTCGACCCCGATCACAGCTTCGTCCCACGGTGGCGGCCGCCGTTTGTGTCTGCCTTGACGCCGGAGGACCGCTGCCACCTCAACGGGCTGGCGCTGGTGGATGGCCAGCCGAAGTACGTTACCGCGCTCGGCACCACCGACACCCCCGGCGGGTGGCGGGCGGACAAGGCCCACGGCGGGGTGCTGCTGGAGGTGCCGTCGGGGCGCGTGGTGGCGTCGGGGTTGTCGATGCCGCACTCGCCGCGGTGGCACGACGGCCGACTGTGGCTCCTGGAGTCCGGGGCCGGGACGCTCTCGACCTGCGACCCGGCGACCGGGCGGACGGCAGTGGTGGCCCACGTCCCCGGGTTCACCCGCGGGCTGGACTTTGTCGGGCCGCTGGCGTTCGTCGGGCTGTCGCAGGTGCGCGAGACTGCGGTCTTTAGCGGTATCCCGATCACCGAGCGGCTGCCGGTCGAGGAGCGGGCGTGCGGAATGTGGGTGGTGGACACGCGGACCGGCCAGACGGTGGCGTTCCTGCAATTCCAGGCCGGTGTGCAGGAGGTGTTCGCGGTGCAGACGCTGCCGGGGGTGCGGTTCCCAGAGGTGCTCACCGAGGAGCAGGACGAGACGGTGGCGAATTCGTTCGTGCTGCCGGATGAAGCGCTGGAGGACGTGCCCTGCTGAGCAGAATGGCACGCGGATGACGCGGATTTCAGCGCGGATCACCGCGGATCAGAACCGAGGAGATCAAGAAAGTGCCTGGAATCCTGTCTATTCTGATCCGCGTTCATCCGCGCTGGAATCCGCGTCATCCGCGTGCCATCGCTTCTTCTTCACCCAGTCACGCCGCCTCCACCGCCTGTTCCGCAGGTCGCTCGGCCAGCTTACGCTCCCCAATCCACTGCACCCCAACTCGGGGGTTGCCGAGCGACTTCACCATGTCCCAGATCGCCCCGGCGTAGGACCGGAACACGTTCGCCCCCCCCGGCTCCTTCAGCTCCTCCTCGTAGACAACCGGCGTCGCCTCGCCGAGGTTGTGGTGCGGAATCTTCGAGTACAGGTGGTGCGGGCCGTGTAGGTCGATGTGCAGCATCGACGCGGAGAGCAGCCGCCCGGCCAGGGTCGGGTCGATCACCGTCCGGGTGGTGCTCGGTACGTCGTGGCCCAGTAAGCCCATGTGCTCGGTGTACTGCCGCAGCGTCTGCATGTTTCCGGCGATCAGCGACGGCACGAAGTACCCGACAAGGAAGGCTTGCCAGATGTCCAAGTAGGCGACCACGCCGAGGATCGCCGCCCAGGTGACGACGCACAGCGCGTATTCGCCGACCAGCCGGCGGGCGGTCGCGCGGGGCAGCTTGTCGGCGACCAGCACGCCGCGAAGGAAGACGAGCGGGGTCATGAAGAAACCGAGGACCAGTTCACCGAACGCCGTCAGGAGGCGCTGCCAGCGCGGCACGGACGGGTCTACGAACGGCCACAGTTCGGTGTCGCGCAGCGTGCCGAGGTGGGTGTGGTGCATGTTGTGGACCCAGCGGTACGCCGACAGCGGGGTCAGGATCAGCGACCCCAGGGCGATGCCTTGAAGTTCGTTGAGCCGGCGGTCGCGGTGCAGCAGGTAGTGGGCCGCCTCGTGGAAGGCGAGCAGGTTGGCGTGGCCGATGTGCGCCTGGAGCAGCCAGCAGACGACCGACACTGGCCAGTACCCGTGTTCCCAGGCCAGCAGCGAGACCGCCATCAGCCCGAAGAACAAGGCGAGCCAGCCGCCGGCCTCGTAGAACGGCCGGCCGGACTTTCGATGGAGCCGCTGGAGGAACTCCTTGCGGGTCATGGCGAACCGTCTCCCGGTGTCCGTTCGTGCCGTACCGCAAATGTTATACCGGCGAACACCGCACCGTACTACAGTTCTGGCTTCCGCAGCCCGGAACGTAAGCGACGGTCTACAGAAGATAAGCCCCGACAGCCTGCGGGGTCAGCTAAACGAACGGCCGTCAGCGGAGCCACCCGAACCAACGCAGTAGTAGGTAGACAAGCACCCCCGTGACGACGCCGTCGGCCGTCAGGACCAGCAGCATACACCCGCACGCGAGCAGGGCGGCCTTCCGGTCGCTGATCGTGCGCACCGGCGGCACGCCCCGGCTTCCGGCGCTGACTTAGTGCGACATACCGAGTATCTTCCGTTCCAATCGGAGGATGAGAAGACACTGGTCCGCGGAAGGGAGCCACGCAATGCCGTTGTTCGGAGCGCACGTCTCGATCGCCGGCGGGCTGCACAAGGCCGCCGAGACCGCCGCGGCGCTGGACTGCGGGACAATGCAAATCTTCTCCAAGAACGCCAGCCAGTGGGCGGGGAAGCCGCTCACGGACGACGAGGTTGCCGCCTTCAAGGCCGCGGTCCGCAAGGCCCGGCTGAAGTACCCGACTGCGCACGACTCGTACCTCATCAACCTCGCCGCACCGGGAGACGAACTGTTCGAGAAGTCCATCGCGGCGTTCGTGGACGAGTTGAACCGGGCGGAGCGACTCGGACTGAGTTACCTCGTCACCCACCCCGGGGCGCACGTCGGCAGCGGCGAGGACGCCGGCCTGCGGCGCGTCACCGAGGGGCTGGACCGGGCGCTCAAACGCACCGCCGGTTACAAAGTGAAGGTGCTGCTGGAGAACACCGCCGGCATGGGGACCACCCTCGGCCACCGGTTCGAGCACCTCGCCCGGCTCATCGCCGACTCGCGCGACCCCGGCCGACTGGCGGTCTGCTTCGACACCTGCCATGCCTTCGCCGCCGGGTACGACCTGTCCACCGACGCGGGGTACGACGCCACCTTCGCGGAGTTCGCCCGCACCGTCGGTCTGCGGCGGCTGAAGCTGTTCCACGTCAACGACAGCGTCAAGCCGCTCGGCAGCCGGGTGGACCGGCACGCCGGCATCGGGCTGGGTCAGATCGGCGACCGGGCGTTCCGCCGGCTGGCGACGGACCCGCGGTTCGCCAGGCTGCCGATGGTCCTGGAGACGCCCAAGGAGGACGCCGACGGCAACCCGATGGACCCGTTGAACCTCGCCCGACTCCGCGCGTTCGCCACGGAAGCGCCCAGTCCGCGTAGCACAGCCCGCGGCGGGCGAGTCTGATTATTTACACATTCTCACGCCAGACATATTGCGTCCCGACAAAATTGGTGGTACTGTCGGCTCCGCATTTTTTAGTATCCGACGCACTCTCGTACCCGCCGGACCCCGACGTTCCCGGGAACGGAGTCAACTCGCTTTCCGAGGAGGTCTGCGATGGGGGACAGTCTGCGCGCCCGGGCGGCACACGATCGCCTCCGGGTCGAGCATCTCGAAGACCGCTGTACGCCGGCCGCGGCGTTCGAGTCCGGCCAGGTGCTGGTCACGTTCACCGACCCGGGCGGCCCCGCCCTCGCGGCCGTGACCGGCTCGCCGCTAGTCGCCGGCGCCAGTCCGCTCGGGGCCGGCACCTACCGGATAGACCTGGCCGGCGGCGTCGCGGTCGGGGATGCGATCACCACGTTCGCGGCGGTCCCGGGCGTGCGGTTCGCTGAGCCGGACTTCACGGTCGGGGTCAGTGACATCATCCCCCCGGACGACCCGTCGTTCGGGTCGCTGTGGGGCCTGAACAACACCGGCCAGAGCGGCGGTAAACCGGACGCGGACATCGACGCCCTGGAGGGGTGGGGCACCGCCACCGGGACGGGGGCCACGGTCGTCGGCGTCATCGACACCGGCGTCGATTACCGGCACAAAGACCTGTACAAAAACATCTGGATCAACCAGGCCGAGATCCCATCTTCGATCCGCCTCAACCTCACCGACCTGGACGGAGACGGGCGGATCACCTTCTACGACCTGAACGACGCGGCCAACCAGGGGGCCGGGAAGATCACCGACCT
>DASSAT010000354.1:0-3651 GCA_035699305.1 Fimbriiglobus sp.
TGAAGGAAGAGCGGCCGGGACGGCCGCGGTCCCAGGGCCGAATGGAGTCGCCCATGTCTCTTCTCTCGGTCGTCATCCCCGTCAAGGACGAGCGCGCCAACGTCCGCCCGCTGGTCGAGCGGCTGCGGGATTCGCTGCGCGACGGCCCGCCGTGGGAGGCGGTGTTCGTGGACGACGGCAGCACCGACGGCACCCACCTGGAGCTGGCGACCGCGGCCGCCGAGGACTCCCGCGTGCGGGTGGTGCGGCTGCGGCGGAACTTCGGCCAGTCGGCGGCGCTGCAAGCCGGGTTCGACCACGCCGCTGGCGACGTGGTCGTCACTATGGACGGCGACCTCCAGAACGACCCGGCCGACATCCCGGCGATGCTGGCCCGGCTCGCCGCGGGCTACGACGTGGTCCTCGGCGAGCGGGCCAACCGCCGGGACAAGCTGCTGCTGCGCAAGCTGCCGAGCCGAGCAGCCAACTGGCTGATCCGCAAGGTGACACGGGTGCCGTTCCGCGACTTCGGCTGCACGTTGCGGGTGATGCGGCGCGAGGTGGTGGACGGGATGGCGCTGTACGGCGAGATGCACCGGTTCATCACCGCGTTCGCCGTGCAGCAGGGGGCGCGGGTGGCGCAGGTGCCGGTCCGCCACCACCCGCGGACGGCCGGGGCGTCGAAGTACAACCTGACCCGCACCGTGCGGGTGCTGCTGGACCTGGCGACGGTGAAGTTCCTGGCCAGCTACCAGACCCGGCCGATGCACCTGTTCGGCACGCTGGGGCTGGGCCTGATGGCGGTGGGGTTCGTCGGCCTGACGGCGGCGCTGGCGATGAAGTTCACCACCGGCCCGGGGATGACGGCCAACCCGCTGTTCCTGTTCGGGGCGATGCTGGAGCTGATGGGGGTTCAGTTCGTGTCGCTGGGCCTGATGGGCGAGGTGCTGGCGCGGATCTACTTCGAGAGCCAGGGGAAGGCGCCCTACGTCGTCCGCGAGACGCGGAACCTCGCCCCGGCGGCGCCGACCCGGATCGCGGCTTGACTTTTTGCCGCACGATTTGCGCAGAACGAAGCACGATCCAGACAGAAGAATGATATCTGTTCGGATCGTGCTTCGCTCTGCACAAATCGTGCGGCTATTCTTACTCCGGCGCGTAGACCGACCGGCCGCCGTCCACCGGCAGGCACGCCCCGGTGACGTAGTCGTTCGCCACCAGCGCCAGCACCGCCAGCGCGATGTTCTCCGGGCTGCCCTCGCGCTTCACCAGGGTCGAGTCGATCGCTTGCCGCCGCTCTGCCTCCGGCAGGTCCGGCGGCAGCATCACCGGCCCCGGCAGCACGCAGTTCACCCGTACCCGCGGGTTGCGCGTGCCCAGTTCCACCGCGAACGTCCGGGTCAGCGTCGGGATCGCCCCCTTCGACGGGAAGTACGCCGCGTAGTTGAGGTACGGCCGCTCCACCGCCCAGTCGCCGATGGTGACGATCGCGCCGCCCTGCGGCTGGGCGACCATCGTCAGCCCGACGTGCTGGCAGCAGAGGAACGTGCCGAGTGTGTTGGCGTCGAAGTGCGCCCGCACGTCGGCCGCGGTCACGTCTTCGAGCCGCTTGCGGCGCCAGACCGCCGCCGCGGTGACCAGCACGTCGATCCGGCCGAACCGCCCGCGCACGTCGCGGACCAGTTCCTTGACCTGCGCCTCGTCGGTCAGGTCGGCGCGGTAGCCCTCCGCCTCGACGCCGAGCGACCGGAGGGCGGCGACCGTCTCCAGCGTGTCCGCGACCGAGGTGCGGTAGTGGACCGCCACCGCGTACCCGGCCCGGGCCAGGGCGTCGGCCACCACCGACCCGACCCGCCGCTTGCCGCTGCCGGTCACGAGTGCGACCTTCGTTGTGCTCACGATGGTACTCCCCGGTCCGGCCGGTGGCTGGACCGCTACGCGGTGTCGAGACGCGCTCTAGTTTATCCCGCGGGGAGGCTTCGCCATGAACGTCCTCGTCACCGCCGGCAACACCCAGACGCCGATCGACCGGGTGCGCTGCGTCACGAACATCTTCACCGGCCGGACCGGCGCGCGGGTCGCCGTCGAGGCCCACCGCCGCGGCCACGCCGTCACGTTCCTCACGTCGCACCCCGAGGTGATCGACGGGCCGGCCCCCGACCCGGCTCGGTGGCGGGTGACGCAGTACCGCACCTACGACGACCTCGACCGGCTGATGGGGGAACTGATCCCGTCCGGCGGGTTCGACGCGGTGATCCACGCGGCGGCGGTGAGCGACTACGCGGTGGCCGGGGTGTACGCCGGTCCCGCACCCGGCGCGGCCCCGGTGGACGCGGCCGGCAAGATCAAGAGCCATCACGACGAACTCTGGCTGCGGCTGGTGCCGACAGCGAAGCTGGTGGACAAGGTGCGCGGCGAGTGGGGCTTCCGCGGGGTGCTGGTGAAGTTCAAACTGGAGGTCGGCGTCACCGAGTCGGAGCTGCTGGCCGTGGCCGAGCGGTCGCGCCTCCAATCCGCCGCCGACGCGATGGTAGCGAACGCCTTCGAGACGCGGCACCAGTGGGCGTACCTGGGCGTCCGCGGCGGCCCGTATGAGCGGCTGACGCGCTCCGAGTTGGCCCCGCGACTGCTGGCCGCGGTCGAGGAGTTGCACGGCACTACGCCGACTCAATCGGGGTGACGGAGGGCGCAGGGCCGGTCCCATTGGCGATCAGGCTGGGGCCTGTTGACACCCGGCGAATCGCGTTCCAGTCAATCCGCGCGACCCACCCCCCCTCAGCGGATCGCTCCACGACCCCCGCGACCTGGAGTTCGGCCGGTCCGTCGTCGTCGGTATCGTCCGCGTACAGGACGATTGCCGATCCTTCCCGTAACTCGGCCCCCTGACGGGCCAAATCCTGCACCGTTCCGGTACAGTTCAGCCGCAGACGGCCGTCGGGAGCGGCGTTCTGAAAGTCCACGTAAACCTTCGGCGCGGTCATTCGTGCCCTCCGCCCGTCAGCCTTGGCGAGCCGGATTGGGTATGGTCGGCGTGAGGAGCCGGCTCGCCTGATCCGGGGTCAAGCCGGTCAGGGTCGCGTGATGCGGGCTGTAACCGGACGTTCGGACCACGTCGCCGCCGGCCGCACGGACGGCGCCGGCCGTAGTGACGCCGACCCGGGTGTGGGGGATCACCCATGCCAAGTCCGCGGCCGCGACCCCCGCCGCGCACTCGACCGATACACCTGTGACCCCGGCCGGGTGAGTGGCGGTCCCGCGGTCCAGATCCTCGGGTCGGTTCCGGCCGCCCCGGACCACCAATGCCTCGTCGGGGATGCGGTCCGCCATCCAGCACCGTACACGTTCTTACCCGCGACGGGCCGCATCCACACGCCCCCATCTTACCAGGGTCTCTCGGTCCATGACAACGACGGTCCGCCAACGCAGGGTCTTTCGGTCTTTCCCAGGTCGCAGCGGGCGGTTTTTTGGGAGGGCGAAGCTCTTGCCGACCCTGGCGCTCCCACAGTCTGCCGCCGACGCGATGGTGGCGAACGCCTTCGAGACGCGGCACCGGTGGGCGTACCAGCGGCTGACGCGCGCCGAGCAGGCCCCCCGATTGCTCACCGTGGTCGAACTACTCACCACTGGCTAAGCCACCCGCGGCGAGGGTCGTAGCGCTCGACCCCGCCATTG
>DASSAT010000355.1:0-6036 GCA_035699305.1 Fimbriiglobus sp.
GTCCGCTCGCGGAGCGAGCGGACCACAGGAGACGCGAAGGCCCGCCCGGGTCGTCGGGCGGGCCTCGGGCCTCGCGTCCGGCCTGAGCAAGGGGCCGGCTGTCAGTGGTTAAGCATGAACTCGTTGGTGTTCAACAGCGCCCAGAACACGTCCTGGTAGAACGTCACGTCGGCGACGCCGGACGGCATCACCACCCGCGGGACCGGCGGCGGCGTCGGCCGCTGGCGCTGGCCCTTCGGCCGCGGGCCCTTCGCCCTCGGGCCGGCCTTTGGCGCCTCGCCCTTGAGCACCGCGCCGCGCTGCTGGATCGTCTTGAGTTCGAACCGCTCCTCGCGCGTCGGCCGGCGGTTGAGTGTCATCAGGAACAGTTCGTCGAGCACCAGGTCCACGTTCACCGCCCCACCGCGGGCGTGCTTCCGCACCACCTTCGCCACCGCGTTCGACCCCTGCGGCCCGATCTCCTCGTTCAACTCGCGGCCGTTCATCATCAGGAGGGCCTGGACGATCGTCCCGTTGAACGTCATCTCGTTGCCCTCGTCGTCGCCGAAGTTCTTGACCAGCTTTTCCATCCACTGCTCGCGGCGCCGCTTGCGGTCCGCCGAGTCCTCCGCCTTCGTCGCGGTCATCAGCGACTCGAACAGCACCTCCGGCGACAGCGCCTTGAGCGGCATCCGCGCGAAGTACGGGTCGTACTTCGGGTCGGCGTACTCCTTGCGGGCGACGTGGCTGAGCTGGTACGGCTCGCTCGTGCAGATCCACTCCAGCAGCCGCTTCGGGTCGTACTGGTAGCGGGCGAAGTCCTCGGCCAGCCGGGCCAGCAGTTCCGGGTGGATCACCTCGTTGTGGCTGCCGAAGTCGTCCACGCTCGCCTCCTTGTTCAGCCCCCGGCCGAACAGGTGGCCCCAGATGCGATTGACGTAAGCCTTGGCGAAGCTGTCGTGGGTGACGACGTACTGGGCCAGCGCCTCCCGGCGGGTCTTTCCGGGTAGCGCGTCAAGCGTCTTGTTCGACTCCTCGCCGCGCTCGGCCTGCGCGTAGTCCTTCAGGAAGGTCGGCCGCGTCGCCACCAGCTTGCCGTCGCGCCGCTCGTAGAAGACGGCGGCCGACGGATTCAGCGCGGCCGAGTCGGACAGCCCGACCACGGCCAGGCCCATCTGCCGGTTGTTGTTCTGGAGGGGGCTGGTCGGCGTGCCGCTGCGGGCGGTCTGGCGGAAGAAGGCGTCCACCCCCCAGAAATCCGCCTGCACCCACTCCGGGTTGAACGGGTGGTCGTGGCACTGGGTACACTGGGTGCGGATGCCCAGGAACAGCCGGGTCACCCGGGAGGTGATCGGCACCGCGTCGAACGGCCCCGCCTCGCCGCGCTTCTCCCGCGGGGTGGCCGCCCCCAGGTGGTGGGCGATGAAGTTGACCGCCCCGTTCTCGTTGGTCTTGCCGGTCGCGGTCAGCAGCTCCGTCACCATTTCCCGGTATGACCGGTCTTCCTTGAACGCCTTGAAGAGCCAGAGGTTCATCGACTCGCGGTAGCGCGCGTCCACCGACCGGCTCATTAGCCAGACGGTCCACAGGTTCGCCCAGTGCTCGGCGTACTCCCGGCTGTAGTCGAAGGTGAGGTACTGCGACTCGCCTTTGTCGGACTTGCCGACCACCACCATCCGGCCGCGGACCTTGGGCTGGTATTCCTTGTCGTAGAGCAGCCGCTTGACGAGTCGGTCGCGCTTGTTCGGCGCGGTGTCCTGCTCGAAGTCGAGCACCTCATCCGGGGTGGCGATCCGGCCGATCAGGTCGAGGAACACCCGGCGGAGGAATTCGTTGCCGGTGGCCCGGCTGGCGGGCCGCGCGATCCCCGCCTCCTTCCACTTGGCGGCGATCTGTTCGTTGATGAACGCCGTCTGCGGGTGGGCCGGGTCGGCGGCCGAAGCCGACGCGGCGACAAGCCCGGCGGCGAACAGGCCGACGGTCAGGCGATACATGCCGACGTCCCCCTCCGGGAAGGCGGGCGGGCGGGAAGATGGTGTCAGGCGGGCCGTAGAATGCATCATAACCGCCCCGCGCGGCCGCGCCTACGAACGGACGGCCTCGGCGGCTCTGCCATCTACCCCTCCGACGCCCACCCCGGGAGGGGAGTTCCCGAACCCTCGTCCGAAGGACCGCTGTGGAACTGGACTTGCACAAGGTTGTCGCCTATGTCCGCCGGGCGGAGACGGAGGAGCTGCTCGACCGAGTGACGGTTTTCCGCGACGGGATGGAGCCGGCGGCGGTGGACCTGATGGAGAACGAGTTGGCCCGCCGGGGGCTGACGCCGGAGGAGATCGTGGCGCACGACCGCGCCCGGCGGGAGACGGCGATCCTGCTGGACGACGGGACGGCGCTGCGGTGCAGCTTCTGCGAGAGGCCGGCGGTGGTGCGGGCGTGGGCGTGGCACCGGCTCTGGGGGCGGGTGCCGGTCTTCCCTCGGCGCGTCTCGTACTGTTCCGTTTGCAAGGGGCGAGGGGCGAGGGGCAAGGGGCAAGAGGAAAACGACGCGGGCGAGTGAGGCATCGGCTCATTCCGGTTCTTGCTCGCCCCTTGCCCCTTGCCCCTCGCCCCTACTGCTTACCGACCAGCCGCCAGACCTCGGTCTCGGTGATCTGCCGGGTCGGCTTGCCGAGCTGGACGCTGACCCAGCTCATGACCGCCGGAGTGAACGGCCAGGAACCGTTCAGGATCACGTCCCTCATCCGCTTGTCGCGGTTGGCACGCTCGCGCCGCTTGCGCTCGCCGTTCTCGGCCCGGCTGACCGCCTGCTTCTCTCGGAGCCGGTCGTATCGACTGGCGGTGGACATCCGCTTCGCCATTGGTTCGCCTCGGTGGTGGTGGACCGCTTCGTTCGGAATCTTGTGAGTGTATCGGGCCGACCCAACGGAGGCTACCACTGGCGTGCGTCAGATCGTGTAGTCCGGCTCGAAGATCTTGGCGCTCTTGGGCGAGACGAAGATCGCGTCACTGATCTTCAGGGCGAGGCCGCGGTACTTCTCGGGGGTCAGGTCCACGTTGAGCATCAGCCCGAAGTCCTCGGCCACGACGCGGACCTTGACCACCGATCCGGCCGGGTTGACGTGGACCACCTTCGCCCGCAGACAGTTGCCGCCGTCGGCGGTCCGTTGCAGGTCCAGTTCGTGCGGCCGGACGTAGACGTCGGCCCGGCCGGTGCCGTCCGGGTGGATCAACGTGCCGCGGCCGACTGGCACCTCCACGTCGCCCAGCAGCACCCGACCGTCCTTGAGCTGCGCCTGGAAGACGTTGACGTTGCCCAGGAAGTCCATGACGAAGGCGTTGGCCGGGTGCTCGAACACCTCCGCCGGGGTGCCGTCCTGCTCGATGCGTCCGTGATTCATCACCACGATCTTGTCGGCAACCTCAAACGCCTCCTCCTGGTCGTGCGTGACGAAGATGCTGGTGACACCGAACTCGTCGTGGAACCGCCGCAGCCAGCCACGCAGTTCCGACCGCACCTTGGCGTCCAGCGCCCCGAACGGCTCGTCGAGCAGCAGCACCTTCGGCTGCGGGGCCAACGCCCGGACCAGGGCGATCCGCTGCCGCTGACCGCCGGAGAGCGCGGCCGGGTACGAGTTCGCCTTCTCCTCCAGCCGGACCAGGTGAAGCAACTCACTGACCCGCTCGCGGACCTTCTTCTCCGGCCACTTGCGGACGCGCAGCCCGAACGCCACGTTCTCGAAGACGGTCATGTGCCGGAACAGGGCGTAGTGCTGGAAGACGAAGCCGACGTTGCGCTCGCGGGCCGACCGGCGGGTGATGTCGTCGGCGAGGTACTGCACCGTCCCGGCGTCGGGCACCTCCAGCCCGGCGATGATCCGCAGCAGCGTCGTCTTGCCTGACCCCGACGGCCCCAGCAGCGCGACCAGCGACCCGGTCGGCGCCTCGACCGACACGCCGTCCAGCGCCGCGAAGGCGCCGAACCGCTTCGACACGTTCCTGGCGGTAATGCTCATCGGAGAACGAACCACAGAGTCACAGAGAGCACAGAGATAAGACACACAGAGAGGAATACAGAGTTCAAAACCGTCAACAGAGTCCACTTCTTCTGTCTTGAACCCTGTCTGTTGTCTGCTCGATGTTTCTTCCCTCTGTGTCCTCTGTGACTCTGTGGTTCGTTTTCTTTCCTTCCACCCAGGTCTTGGCTGCCAAGGAGACCAGCCCCAGCAGGGTCAGCACCGATGCGACGGCGAACGCCCCCGCCGTGTTGAAGCTGCTGAAGAGCATCTCCACTTGTAACGGCATGGTGTTCGTCTCACCGGCGATCCGCCCGCCGACGACGTACACCGCTCCGAACTCGCCCATCGCCCGGGCGTTGCACAGGATCACCCCGTACAGCAGCCCCCACTTGATATTGGGCAGCGTCACCCGCCAGAACAGTTGCCACGGGTTCGCCCCGAGACTGACCGCGGCGAACTCCTCGTCCGGTCCAAGCGCCTCCATCAGCGGGATCAACTCCCGGGCGACGAACGGCAGTGTCACGAACATCGTCGCCAGGATCAGCCCCGGCACGCTGAACAACAGCTGGAACCCGTGGTCCCGCAGCCACGGGCCGAAGTACCCTTTCATCCCGAACAGCAGTACCATCATCAGCCCGGCGACCACCGGCGACACCGCGAACGGCAGGTCGATCAGGGTCACGAGCACCGTCCGCCCCGGGAAGCGGAACCGGGCGATGGCCCATGCCGCGGCCAGCCCGAACACCAGGTTGCACAGCACCGCGGCCGGGGCCACGGTCAGCGTCAGTAGCACCGCCGCCCGGGTGTCGGGGTCAGCGGTCAGGGTCCGCCAGTACGCCCCGGCCCCGTCGGCGAACGCCCCGGCGAACACGCTCGCCACCGGCACGATCACCAGCACCGTCAGCGCCAGCACCGCGACGATCGTTAACGACCAGCGGACCCAGGCCGGGTCCTGAGGATGAGGAGGTGAGGGGGTGAGGGGGTGAGGGGGTGAGGCTACCGAGGGACGATGTGTCACGCCCCCTCCTTTCGACACCGCTTCGACTCGGGCAGTTGATCCCATCGTCTCCCGCGCCCCGATCACCCCCTCACGCCCTCACCCCCTCGCCCCCTCATCCCCGCCGGCTCCACCGCTCCAGCAGGTTGACCGCGCCCAGCATCACGAACGACGCCGCGAGCAACACCGTGGCTATCGCCGTCGCCTCGGCCTCCTGGAACTCCTCCAGCTTGTTTACCACGAGGACCGCCGCGATCTCGGAGCGGCCGGGGATGTTGCTGGAGACGAAGACGACCGAGCCGTACTCGCCGAGGGCGCGGGCGAACGCCAGAGCGAAGCCGGTCAGGGCGCCGGGGAGGATCGCCGGGAAGATCACCCGGCGGAACGTCTGCCACCGGCCCGCCCCGAGCAGCGACGCCGCCTCCTCGACCTCCGCGTCCAGGCTGCCGAGCACCGGTTGCAGCGTCCGCACCACGAATGGGAAGCCGATGAACACCATGACCAGCACGATCGCCGACCGGGTGTAGGCCAGTTCGATCCCCAGCGGCACCAGGAACTGGCCCAGCCAGCCGTTCGGGACGTACAGACTGGAGTAGACCAGGCCCGCCACGGCCGTCGGCAGCGCGAACGGCAGGTCCACCAGGGCGTCGAAGAACCGCTTGAGCGGGAAGTCGTAGCGCACCAGCACCCAGGCGATCAGCGTTCCCAGGACAACGCTGATCGCACCCGCCGTGAACGCCGCGCTGAACGTCAGGGTGTACGCCGCCTGCGCCCGTGGGGTCCAGACGGCCGCGAGGAACTGGTCCCAGCTCAACCGCGTCGCCGAGAGGACGCACGCCACCAGCGGGACGACCACCAGCGCGGTCAGGTACAGGAGCGTGAACCCGAGACTCAGGCGGAACCCCGGCAGCACCCGCTGGTTGACCTGGACCATGCTCTCATTCGCCGCTTGTAATCGGCCGCGGGAGTTCTTGTAGGTCGGGTCGAGTCTTCGAGGCCCGACGTCTTGTTCCCCTCTCCCCGCTGGGGAGAGGGGTTAGGGGT
>DASSAT010000356.1:0-3385 GCA_035699305.1 Fimbriiglobus sp.
GACCCGTGGTGGAAGAAGCGGCACAAGAAGCGGCTGCTGTTCACGCCCGACTTTGCCGAGAGCGTCCTGAGGGTGCTCGTTCCGGGCGGCCGGCTGCACCTCGCCTCGGACGTGGCCGACTACTTCGCGATGGTGACGGACCTGCTTGCGGGGATGCCGGCGTTCCGCCGCCTGCCCCCGCCGGAGGCCGGCGACCCGCGACACGATATGGACTACCTGACCAACTTCGAGCGGAAGTTCCGCAAGGAGGGCCGGCCGATCCACCGCGCACTCTACGAGAAGGTGGACTTGCCGCAATAACCCGTCCGCCCCGGCGAATCACACCGGGGAACCGTGGAGGGCAACGCTGTGCCGGTCGAATCCGTCTCCTGCAACAACTGCGGCGCGCCGCTCGAAGTCGGGCCGTGGACCAACTACGTCACCTGCGGCCACTGCGGCTCTCGCCTGGTCGTCAAGCGGACCGGGTCGTCGCTGTACACCGAAATCCTGGAAGAAATCGACCGCAAGACCGATGCGATGGCCCGGCAGTTGGCGGAACTGCGCTACAACGCCGAACTGGAGCGCATCGACCGCGAGTGGGAGCACGAGCGGCAGGGGTTCCTGTCAACGGACAAGCACGGCAACAAGCACGAGCCGAACACGTTCGTGGCGATCTTCTTCGGGGTCGTCCTGATCGGCTTCGGCCTCTTCTTCGCGGTCACGGCGGGGAGCATCGGGGCACCGTTCTTCGTCCCCCTCTTCGGGCTGGCGTTCTCCGGGTTCGGGGTCTACATACTCGTCACTGGGCCGGCGAAGGCGCGGGAGTTCCAACTGGCGCGGGAGGCGTACCATCGTCGCCGGAATTCCTTGACGCCGGAACAGTACCACGACGCGGACGACCCGCCGGGCTGAACCCGCCGCACCGACGGGATTTCCGTTCTAAGCTTGGGCACCGAGTCGGCCCCTCCCGCCCGCGGTGTCCGGTCAATGTCCCCGCGTACCGCCATTCTGTCGGTGCTGGCCTGCGGCGTGTTTGCCCTGGTGCTGTTCCGCCCGGTCCGCGACGTGGACATGTTCTGGCAGGTGCGGACCGGCGAGCTGATGCTGGAGACCGGCCGGCTCGTCACCACCGACCCGTTCACCTCGACCCACGCCGGCGAACCGACCCCAACCATTTACTGGCTCAGTCAGCTGCTCTATGCCGGCCTGCTCAAGGTCGGGTCGTGGGAACTGCTGCATCGGCTCGACGCGCTAATGTTCGCGGCGGCCCTGTGGCTGGCGGCGGTCGGCGGGCGGACGAGGGGAGGAAGCCCCTTCGCGGCGGCCGCGGCGTTCGGGCTGGCGCTGCTGATCGCGCTGCCGCACCACGGCCTGAGGCCGCAGACGTTCGGCCTGCTCGGGTTCGCCGCGGTCGTGGCCCTGGAGCGGTCGCAACTCGGCCCGTGGCGAAAGGCGCTCGCCACCCTCGTACTCTGCACTGTCTGGCAGAACCTCCACCCCTCCGCTACGACCGGTGCACTTTACCTGGGCGTCGTCGCGGCCGCCGGCTTCGGCCGATGGGTCGTGTCTCGCGGCGGACCGTTCCCGTGGCGGCTGGGGCTGCCCGCCGCGGCGGCCGGGCTGGCGGTGTTCCTCACCCCAGACGGCTTCGGCATCCTGCGGTTGTCGGCCGAGAACGCGGCGGTAGCGCGGGCCATCGGAATCGAGGAGTGGCTACCGATCTGGAATAAGGCAACGTGGCCGGCGGCGCGGACCGTGTGGCTCGGGGTCGTGGTGACGGTCGGGCTGGCGCTGGCGGTCCGCCGCCGCGCCAACTGGGAGGAGGTTGCGGTCGCGGTAGTCTTCACGGCGGCGGCGGTCGGGGTCTATCGCATGTCGCTGTTCTGGGCGGTGGCGATGATCCCCGTCTGGTGCCGGTGGCTGGAGGTCGCGTATCCCCGGCTCGTCACCGACACCACCACAACCCGGGTCCGGCCGGTGCTCGTCCTCCCGGCGGTGCTGGGTGCGGCTCTGGTGGCGGTGGTCGTCCGCCCGCCGGTGTTCGACCAGGGGCTGCCGTTCGCCGGGCTGGATCGCGTCCGCGTGCTGCGCGTTCATGGGGTGGTCTACAACTACCGCGAGTGGGGCGGCCCGCTGATCGCCTCCGCCCACCCGGCCGTCCGCGTCACCATCGACGGCCGGCTGTACCTGTTCCCGGCCGCCGACTGGGACGACTACCTGCGGACCGCGCTGGGCGAGGTGCCGCTGAGCGAAGTCGAAGCCCGCTACCGGCCCGACGCCTTCTTCCTCCGGCCGAGCTACCACGAGCGCCTGATCGCGCTCATCCGAGCGAGCGACCGCTGGGAGGAGGTGTACGCGGACCCGAGTTGCGTCCTGTTCGTGAAACCCGCCGGTCGCATGGCCGGCACCCCCGGACCGGTCAAGTGATGCCGCACCCCCCTTCCCGCCCGTGGCTGCCGCTGGCGCTGTTCCTCGGCTTCTGGCTGCTGCTGTTGGCCGGCGGCCGGTCGAACTTCTTCCGCGACCCGGGGACGTTCTGGCACACCGTCGTCGGCGAAAAAATCCTCACCGACGGGTTCTTCGACGCCGACCCGTTCACGTTCACCTTCGCCGGCAAGCACTGGATCCCGCACCAGTGGCTCGGCGAGGTCGGCATGGCCCTGGTGCACCGCGTCTCCGGGTTGGACGGGCTGCTCGCCGTTTCGACGGGCGCGCTGGCCGCGCTGTTCGCGTGGCTGGCGGTGCGGATGATCCGAACCGGGCTACACCCCGTCGCCGCGCTGGCCGTCGTCGGGCTGGGGCTGGCGGCCGGGTCGTCGCACTTCCACGTCCGGCCGCACCTGGCGACGATCGTCGGGATGGCCGTGACGATGGCCGCGGTGACGGACGTCGAAGCCGGTCGGGTACGGCTGCGCGGGCTTTGGTGGCTGGTGCCGGTCTACCTGGTGTGGTGCAACACCCACGGCGGGGCGCTCGGCGGGCTGGCGACGATGGGGCTGGCCGGGGCCGGGTGGGTGCTGGTCCGCCTCCTCGGCCGGCCGTCGCCCGTCGCCACGTTGCGCGACGTGGCGGAGCTGGCGGCTGTCGGGCTGGCGTGCGGGCTGACCGCGTTCGTCACCCCTTACGGGGCCGACATCCCGCGGACGTGGCTGGAGATCATGCACGCCCCGCGGCTGCCGGAGATCATCCGCGAGCACGCCCGCACCAGCTTAGCCGACCCGACCGCCTGGCCGGTGTTCGGGCTGGCCGCGGTGTACCTGTTCGTCCTCGCCGGCACCCGGCCGCAAGACTGGCGCGTGAGCTGGTTTCTGCCGCTGTTCTGGCTGTTCCAGGCATACGCCCGGGTCCGCCACGCCCCGCTGTTCGCGGTGGTCACGTGCATCGCCATCGCCGACATCTGGCCGGC
>DASSAT010000357.1:0-7802 GCA_035699305.1 Fimbriiglobus sp.
ATAGTCGGGCCTTCTGGATCAACTCCAGCGCCGCCGGGTCGTCGCGGTACAGTTCCTTCAGGGCGTCGAGGATCGCGTCCCCCTCGGCCTTCTTGCCCTCGGCTTTGAGCTTCAGCGCCCGGTCCACGGCCGCGGTCAGCGACGGCGACACGGTCGCGGCTGGCGGCGTCGAACGGTTGGCCAGTTCCGCCAGCGCCGCCTCCGCCAGCTTCACCCACTGTGCCTCGGACTCGACCCCGGCGAACCCCCGGGCCACCTGCTCCCAGGTCCGCTTCGCCCCGGCCCAGTCGCCCGCCTGCGCCAGCTTCAGGCCCCGGTGGTAGAGCCGATCCCCCTCGGACTTGTATCGCGCCTGCGCCTGCCGCCCCTGCTCCAGAGCCAGTCGCAGACCTCGCCGCCCTTCCACCTTCGCCCGCGCCGCCTCGACCTCGGCCGTGTACTGGTCCGGGTAGCGCTCGGACAGCGGCGCCAGGTACTCATCCCACGCCCGCTCCCAGTCGGCCGGGTCGCTGGACGCCATCAGCGGTTCGGCCTTGTGGTACAACTCGTCGGCACTCGGCCGCGGCCAGAAGACCAGCGCCAGGATCGCGCCCACCACCAGCAGGAAGAGGGGGATCACCACCAGCGGCCGGGACATCAGCGGCCGGTCGGCCGGTTCGGAATCGTCGGCGTCGCGCTCGTCGCGGGCGGTCAGCGCCGGCATCGGGCTGGAGGCGTCGCCGGGGTCCGGCGGCCACGCTACTTTCTTGCCCTTGCGCTCGGTCTTGCCGCGGACCTGGTCGAGCATCTCCAGCACCGCCGCGGGGGTGGCCGGCCGGCGGTTCGGGTCCTTGGCCAAAAGCCCGCAGATCAGGTCGTCCAGCTCCGCCGGCAGGTCGCGGACGAACTGGGCCGGGCGGTCCGGCAGGGTGTAGCAATGTTTGTGCAGGAACTCGGCGGTGGTGGTCGCGGTGAACGGCGGCCGGCCGGTCGTCAGCGCGTACAGCACCCCGCCCAGGGCGTACAGGTCGCTGCGGCGGGTGAGCGGCTTGCCGGTGAAATGCTCCGGGGCGAGGAACCCGGCCGTGCCCATCGGGTCCGGCGGCAGGCTCAGCGGCGACGGGTTGAAGACCTTCGCCACCCCGAAGTCGGCGAGCTTGACGGTGCCGTCCTTGCCGATGAGCACGTTCGACGGCTTGAGGTTGCGGTGCAGGATGCTGCGGTGGTGGCCGTGCTTGAGCGCCCGGGCGGTCTGGACGGCGACGGTGATCACCTCGTCGCGCCAGCTCAGCCCCGGCTCGTCGGGCTTCTTGGGGCGGGCCTTGAGCAGGGTGGCGGCGTCGGTGCCGTCCACGAACTCGGTGGCGTACCACGCCGACCCGCCGGGCAGCACCCCGGCGTCGTGGAACTTGATGATGTTGGGGTGGTTGAGCCGGTGGAAGGCGAGCATCTCGGCCGGGAACTTCGCGAGGAGGTCCGGCGGCCGGGTGGGGTCGGGGTGGAGGACCTTGACCGCGGCCAGGCGGCTGCGGTCGTCGGCCGCGTGGGCCTTGTACACGACGCCGTTCGGCCCGCGGCCGAGTTCCTCGTCGAGAATCCAGTTACCGACCCGCTGCCCGGTCATGAAGTTTACCTTACCCGGACCGTCGGCCGGGGTCAGCCCTTGACCCCAGGGCGCGGTCGGCAGCTATCTTATGAACGGTCCTGGCGAACCCCGAGCGGCGGGCCAACCCTTCCCCCCAACCCCCTCCCCGAGGCGGGGAGGGGGAGCCAGAGGGCAGCCGACCGTCTTTCTCCCCTCCCCGCTTCGGGGAGGGGCCGGGGGAGGGGTTCTTCCTACCCCCTCGCTGCCGCTCGGGGTTCGCCATCGGAGGTCGGGATGAAAGCCCTGCTCCTCATCGCCCACGGCAGCCGCCGGCCGGAAGCTAACGCCGACCTGGCGTTCGTCGCCGAGCGGATCGCCGCCCGCGGCCGCTACCCGGTCGTTCAGGTGTCGTACCTGGAACTGGCCGAGCCGTCGATCCCGGACGGCGGGGCGCTCTGCGTGGCGCGCGGGGCGACCGAGGTGATCCTGCTGCCGTACTTCCTCTCCGCCGGCGTCCACGTCCACGAGGACATGACCGCGGCCCGCGACGAGTTGGCGAAGCGGTTCACGCGCGTCGCGTTCCGCCTCGCCGAGCCGTTGGGGCGGCACCCGCTGCTGCTGGACGTGGTCGAGCAGCGGGCGATCGAGGCGGAGGGTAGCAGCCCGGCGCCGGGATAGTAGACGGTCACATTTGGTTTGACGGACTCGACCTGGGGATGCTGGCCACGCTCGGCAGCGGATTGCAATACCTCGTGTAGGCGGCGATACTGCTGCGGTGACGACCCCCTTCCACTGTCCGGAGTCGCCCGATGTCCGCCGAGCTATTCCCGACCGGCCGCGACCCACTCCGCCGGCTCGGGACCATGTCCCTCATCGCCGGCCTCCTGGGGTTGCTGGCGATCGTCTACACAATGGTGAACTTCGTCCGGGGCCGTGAGAGCGCCGAAGAGTGGATGCTGGGGGTGGGCTTCTGCCTCCTCTTCGGCGCCGTCGCGGCGAGCCTGGTCCAGGGCGTGCTGCTCAGCCACGGGGCGCGGATCGAGGCCCTGGAGAAGCGCGCGGCCGCCGACGCGAACCGCCCGGCGGACGGGACTCCGTCATGAGCTAGAGCGCTCTTCGGGATCGTGTGGCGTTATCCCCAGCCCGGAGCGCAAGCGACGGGCGAGCTACGCCCGTCGCTTGCGCTCCGGGCTGCGGAAGACACGCTCCACCAACGTGAAACGCGCTCCAGGTGCTCACCCGACCAGCGCGTCCTTGAACAGCCGGCCGAGGTTGAAGTAGATCAATAACGAGAGCATGTCCGCCACGGCCAGGGCGATCGGGCCGGACGCCACCTGCGGGTCGCGGCGGAGCATCCGCAGCACCAGCGGCATCGCCAGCCCGATCGCGGCCGCCCCCGTCACCCCGCCGGCAATCGCTCCGAACAGCGCCACCCCGATCGCGAACTTGCCCATCCACGCCAGCGCGATCAGCCCCACCAACAGCCCGCACCCGGCCCCCAGCAACAGCCCCACCACCAGTTCCCGGCCGACCTTCCGCCAGAGCGTCGCCCACGTCGGCCGCTCGCCGTGCAGCGTCTGCAACGCCAGGCTCACCGACTGGATGCTGACGCTCTCGCCCAGCGCCAGCACGATCGGGATGAACGGCGTCATCACCGCCAGCGTCGCCACGTCCTCGTAGAGGTACGCCAGGACCGCCGCCAAAAGCCCGCCAGCGACGTTGGCCAAGAGCCACGGGAACCGCCGGCGGAACTGCGTGCCGACGTTCCGCTGCTCCGCCTCGGTCAGATGCACGCCGATGAGCTGGAACAGGTCGTCGGTCCCCTCCTGGCGGTCGAGGTCGATCAGCTCCTCGGTGTACAGGTCCACGTCCACCAGCCCGACCAGCCGTTTCTGGTCGTCGATCACCGGGAAGGCGAGCAGCTTGTGGAAGGTGAAGAACTCGCAGGCGTCCAGCACGGTGGCGTCCCGCGGGATGGCCACCACCTGGCGGATCATGATGTCCTCGACCGGGGTGGCGGGGTCGGCCAGGAGCAGCCGGCGGGTCGGGACGACCCCCTTGAGCCGGTCGTCGTCGTCCACGACGTAGAAGTACACGACCCGGCCGGTGGTCGGCGCCTTGCGGACGTAGTCGAGTGCTCCGGCGACCGTCTGCCCGACCTTCAGCCGGGTCGGGTCGGTGCGCATGTGGGCGGTGACGGGGTCGTTGAGGATGTCGCGGACGGCGTCGGTCATGGGGCCTCCCGTTGCCAGCGGTGTCACGAGCGGTTCGGTCTCCTCCGCCCGGCGGGGCCGGGGAAGTCGGCCGGGATCGGGTGCCCCGCGCGTTACGACTCGCGCGCGGGGGCGGTCACGCCGGCCGGTAGGTAAAGGTAGGTCTCGCATCATGGGGCGGACACGCGATTTCCCTGGGACCGCGGCCGTCTCGGCCGCTCTTGCTACACGGGTCGGGGCGCTCGGGTGTCTGCGGTGGTTCCTGACCTGCTCAGCAAAAGCGGCCGAGACGGCCGCGGTCCCAGGGCCACCAACGCACACACCCGGCCCTCGCGGGCCGGGTGCATGGGTCGCCCTTCAACGACGGAGGGGACGCCTGACTAACTCGCGCTCACCACTTGGTCATCTCCAGGGTGATGTCCCGCTGCACGTCCGGGTTCGGCCCGACAAACAGGTGCAGGTGGTCCTTGTCGATGTACACGACCTTCACCCGCGGCTTCTTGATGTACACCGTGTATGGCTGGGACGACTGGATCGTCTCGGTGTAGTACACCGCGCACTCCCAGTGGCAGTGGTGCAACTGGGCCATGCCGACCAGCGGCATGAACCGCGGCGGGTCGATCTTGTCCACGATCCGGTTCTTGACGATGGCGATATCGTCCCAGAACTCCTCGTAGACGTAGGGCACCCCGCGGAGCCGCTTGGGCAGCGATCGCATCACCTCGCGGTCGCTGGGCGGGTCTTCGCACAACGGCGGCGGGAACCCGTCGCGGATCGGCGGCAGGATCGGGGTGCGGTGGTCGTTCTCGTGCTGGTACTTCTCGTCGAACCGCTGCGGCACCCACGGCTGGACGCAGCCGGCGCCGAGGGAGGCCGACACGGCGGCCGCCGCCAGCAGCCCCAGCTTGTGACGAACCCCGGACATGGTCTCCCCCCGTGCGTCAGAAGGCGGCACCGTCGGCCCCGGGACGGGTGCGCCAGCCGGGGTGTTTTCCCCCCAACCCGGCTGGCCCGGTCGTCCCGAAGGGTGGGGACCGGCCGGATGCGCCGTCCCGTCCTTGACTGAGTGATGTATCGGTCGCGCCGGTGGGGGAGTTCAATCAATAGTTCCAAGTTCCAGAGTTCCAGGCTCCAAGCCAGGCGGGCGCGGGAAGCTGGGCTGAACGCGGAAGGTCGGTTCGGATAACTTGGAACTTGGAACTTGGAACTTGGAACTATCCCCGATGGTGTTCCTTTCCCGGATTTACACGAAGGCCGGCGACGCTGGGGAGACGGGTCTGGGCGACGGCCAACGGGTCGCCAAGGACCACCCGCGGGTGACGGCCTACGGCGAGGTGGACGAGCTGAACGCCGTCCTCGGGCTGCTGACGGCGTACTGCCCCGGCGCGGCGGAGGGAGACTTGATCCGCTCAGTCCAGAACGACCTGTTCGACGTGGGGGCGGACCTGTGCGTGACGCCGGCCGACGGGGAGCAGCCGGGGCAGTGCCTGCGCGTGACGGCGACGCAGGCCGAGCGGTTGGAGAAGGCGATCGACCGACTGAACGAGCCGATGGAGCCGCTGCGGAGCTTCGTGCTGCCGGGCGGCACCCCGGCCGCGGCGTGGCTGCACTTGGCGCGGACGGTCTGCCGACGGGCCGAGCGCGCGGTGGTGACGCTGGCCCGGAGCGAGCCGGTCAACCCGCAGGTGGTGGTCTACCTGAACCGGCTGTCGGATTTGTTGTTCGTGATGGCGCGGTCGGCCAACGACGGCGGC
This sequence comes from Fimbriiglobus sp., assembly GCA_035699305.1. Classification (GTDB taxonomy): domain Bacteria; phylum Planctomycetota; class Planctomycetia; order Gemmatales; family Gemmataceae; genus DASSAT01. The sequence goes on from DASSAT010000357.1 coordinate 5,532, forward strand.
AAGGCGGACGTGCTGTGGGTGCCGGGGAAGTCGCGCGAGGGCGGTTAGCCGCGAAGCGGAGCCGAGCGCAGAGGCTCCCGCGCTCGGCTCCCGCCTCGCGGCTAACCGGTTACTTGATGATGCCGCCGTGGAGGCGCTCGGGCGTGACCGGTCGCGGCGCGGGCGCCATCTCGCCGGTCGGCCCGAAGCACTCAGACTGGTTCATCAACTGATCCATGCGGATGACGGGGTCGGCCGAGTATACGGTGGGTTTCCGGCCGGGTTTCGGCGGGGCCGGTTCCTTCTCGATCCGCTTGTACCGGCCGAGGACCGCCGCCGAGTTCGTCCACTCGTCCGGCACAGTGGCCCGCAGGTCGCGGACGTTCAGCACTCCTTCGTCGATGCGGAACCGGAAGCAGAACGGCATCCCGTTCAGCGAGGCCAGCGCTTTCATGGCACCAGTTGCGGCGTCGCCCTTCGGGGGGACGAAGTCGGTCCCGGTGACGACGCCGAACACCGTCCCGTCCGGTCCGACGGCGTAGTCGGCGTCGGCCCGGAACGCCATCCGCACCACGTCCGGTTTGCCATCCACGGCGTAGGCGACATTCAAGGTGGCGAAGAGCCGCTTGTCGGTGAACTTCAGGACCACCTGCGTCCCGTCGAGTTCCCGGACCCAACTGCCGGCGAGTGCCGTCGGGGCCGGTACGATCGCGGCGGCCGGGACGACCGACGGCAACGGTCGGGGCGCGTCGCCGGTCATCGCGGTCAGTACCCGGCTGGAGACGCCGAGCGCCTTGAGCATCTGCATGTCGCCAGCCGAGAGCTTGAACGTGGACTTCGTTTCGCGGAGCCTGGCGATGACGGCGTCGTCGCCGATGCCTTGCTGGACGAGCCCGAGGACCTCGAACTGGGTCAGCGGCAGGACGACGGGCGGCGGGTCGGCGGCGTTCGACCGGGCCGCCAGTGCGACCAACGCTGTGATGACGACGAATTGCTTCCACGCGGCGGGCATACCTCGGACTCCTTCCGGGATGGGTGAGAAGCCGGCGGATTGTGACCGGAGCTTGATGGCGTCGCAAGGCCAACCGACCCCCGGGACCGCGGCCGTCCCGGCCGCTCTTGCTTCTGCGGTCGGGAGCCTGGGGCTATACCCGAGCACCCCGACTCGCGTAACAAGAGCGGCCGGGACGGCCGCGGTCCCAGGGGTGGCTAAACTGAGAGCATGTCGCCTGTCGTCGGCCGACTGGCCCCGTCGCCCACCGGCGCCCAGCACGTCGGCAACGCCCGGACGTACCTGGTCGCCTGGCTGTCGGCCCGCGCCCAGGGCGGCACCGTCGGGCTGCGCATCGAGGACATCGACACCTGGCGGAACAAGCCGGGCGCCGCGGAACAGGCGGTGGATGACCTCCGCTGGCTCGGGCTGGACTGGGACGCCGGGCCGGTCGTGCAGACTCAGCGCCTCGCCGAACACGAGGCGGCGCTGGAGCGGTTGAAGCAACTGGAACTGGTCTACCCCTGCACCTGCACCCGCGGGGACATCGCGGCCGCGGCCAGCGCCCCGCACGCCGACCACGAGGGGCCGACCTACCCCGGCACCTGCGCGCATCGGAGTGCGGCCGACGCGGCGACGCTGGAGAGGCCGTATGCGTGGCGGTTCCGGGTGACGGACTCGCCGGCGTTCGACGACGGGTTTCTCGGGGAGACGCGCATTGACCTGCGGCAGGTCGGCGGGGACTTCGTGGTCTGGCGGTCGGCGGGGTCGCCAGCGTACCAACTCGCGGTGGTGGTGGACGACGCCGCGATGGGCGTCACGGAGGTGGTCCGCGGCGACGATTTAATTCCCTCGACGCCGCGGCAGCTGTTGATCTACCGGGCGCTGGGGCTGGCGCCGCCGCGGTTCGTCCACGTCCCGCTGGTGGTCGGCGAGGACGGCCGACGGCTGGCGAAGCGGCACGGTGACACGCGGTTGTCGGCGCTGCGGGAAGCCGGGGTGCGGCCGGAGGCATTGCTGGGGCTACTGGCGTGGTCGTGTGGCTCGCAGGAGATGATTGAACCGGTGACGGCGCGGGAACTGGTGCCGCGGTTCCGGCTGGACGCGATCCCCAGGAGTCCGTTCGTGCTGACGGCAGGGTTGTTGAGGCAGATCGGGTACGAGCCGGTCTGTTGATTTGCAGGTTGTCGGTGTTAACCCGATCGACACCCTGCTTGTTCTTCAGCCCGAAGGGCTGGGAGTCCTCAGCCCGGGGCAACGCCCCGGGTCCGGGTGCGGTGGTCATTCCAGCCCGAAGGGCT
>DASSAT010000358.1:0-2763 GCA_035699305.1 Fimbriiglobus sp.
CGAGACAGTAGCCGTGTGTCACCCTTACAGGGCTCGGGAGCGGTTGGCCTGCTCCCCAGGGCGTTGCCCTGGGCTGAGAACTCCCAGCCCTTCGGGCTGAAGACAGCAGTCCCAGGATTTCGACCTGGCACCCCAAGGGGAAAGGGGAGGAAAGCAATCACCGCGACTCGGTTATAACCCGGGCGCCCCGACGACATGCCGGAGATCATCCTTCTGCCGCCGCGCCGCCGACCCGAGCTGCTGCTGCGGCCGCTCGGCGACCGCGGGCGGTACGTCGTCAAGGATCCGCGGGCCGAGTCGTACTTCCAGCTCGGCGAACAGGAGCACTTCCTGCTCGACCGGCTGGACGGCTACCAGACCGCCGACGAAGTCCGCAAGGCGTTCGAGGACCGCTTCGGCGAGAAGCTCTCGGAGAAGGACTTCGAGGGGTTCCTCGACCTGGCCCGCGGCCAGGGGTTCCTGACCGAGAAGGACGACCCCGCCCCGCCGCCGGTCGCGCCGGTCCGCCCGCCGGGCCAGAGCATCCTCTACTGGCGGAAGTCCCTGATCGACCCGGACCGGCTGCTCGACCGGTGGGCGCCGCGGCTGGGGTTCCTGTGGACCCGCACGTTCCTGGCGGTCAGCCTGCTCGCCATCGTGGCCGCGGCCGTCGTCGTGTCGGCCAACTGGGACGACATGGTCAGCCGGTTCGCGGGCGCCTGGCGCTGGGAGACGGCCCTGCTGGTGTGGCTGACCCTGCTGGCGGCGACCACCCTACATGAGTTCGCCCACGGGCTGACCTGCAAGCACTACGGCGGGGAGGTGCACGAGATCGGCTTCCTGATGATGTTCTTCCTCCCCTGCTTGTACTGCAACGTCTCCGACGCCTGGCTGTTCAAGGAGAAGTCGAAGCGGCTGCTGGTGACGTTCGCGGGGGGGTACTGCGACCTGTGCCTGTGGGCGCTGGCGGTCTTCGCCTGGCGGCTGACCCCGCCGGAGGGGCTGCCGAACTACGTCGCCTGGGTGGTCCTGACCGTCGTCGGCGGGCGGGTGTTCTTCAACTTCAACCCGCTGTTGAAGCTCGACGGGTACTACATGCTCAGCGACTGGGCGGAAGTGCCCAACCTGTTCTGGCGTGGGCACGACCGGGTCAAGGCGCATCTGCGGCGGCTGTTGTGGGGCGCCGCGCCGCCGCCGGCCGATCCGCACGGGCGGTTCCTGACGGCCTACGGGCTGGCGAGCTGGGTCTACGGGTTGATGTTCCTGGGGCTGATGCTGGCGGCCCTGTACCACTATGTGGGGCCGCGGTGGGGGCTGGTCGGCCTGGCCGGGGTGACGGCCCTCGGGGTGTATGCGTTCCGCGGCCTGTTCATCGGGCTGGTCCAGGGGGAGGTCCGACAGATGATCCTCAAGCGACGGCGGCGGACGGTGGTGTGGGGCGCGCTGGCGTGCGGGGCGGCCGTCGCCCTGCCGGTCCCGGTCGGGGACCGGGCGGGCGGGCCGTTCCGGGTGCGGTCGGCGACGCGGACCGAGGTCCGGGCCACGGCGGCGGGGTTCCTCCGCGAGGTCCCGTTCGCGGAGGCGGACCGGGTGCCGCCCGGGGCGGTGGTCGCCCGGCTGGAGGTGCCCGACCTGGAGCGCCGGATCGCCCGCGGCCAAGCCGAGGCGGACGAGGCGCGGGCGAAGCTCGCGCTGCTGGAGGCGGGGCCGAAGCCGGCCGAGTTGGCCGAACTGCGGCGGCGGGTCGAGCAGGCGACCCGGTGGCGCGACCTCGGCCAGCAGGAGCTGGACCGGTCCCGGGCCGTCCTCCGGGAGGACCTGACCCGGCTGGGCCAGCGCGTCGTCGAGTGCGAGGCGGAGCTGAACCTGGCCAAGGCACTGCGGGAGCGGGTCCGCGACACGCGGGCGGCGTCCATCGCCGAGGTCGCCGTCGCGGAGGCCAAGGTGGAGGTGTGTCAGGCCCAGCTCGACCAGGCCCGCACCCAGCGGCAGGCCCGGAAGGTGCAGGGGGCGGCCGAGGCCGAGGTCGAGTTGGGCAAGCGGTCGAAGGAGTTGGCCGACGCCGTGGGGGCGCTGGCGGTGCTGGAGGCCGGCCCGCGGCCGGAGGAGGTCGCGGCCGCCCGCGCCGCCGTGGCCCGTGCCGCGGAGGGGGTGCGCGAGCTGGAGGACCTCCGGCAACGGCTGGTCGTCCGGGTCGTCGTCGGCGGGGTCGTGACCACCCCGCGGGTCCGGGAGAAGGTCGGCCGATACCTCCAGGAGGGGGAGCTGATCTGCGAGATCGAGGAGCCGGCGGAGTTGGAAGTCGAGGTGACGCTCGACGAGACGGCGGCGGCCCGGGTCCGGCCGGGCCAGGAGGTCGAGTTGCGGGTCCGGGCGTACCCGTTCGAGTCGCCGCGCGGCCGGGTGGTGCGGGTGGCGCCGGCCGCCCGGCCGGAGCTTGACCGGACCGACGCCATCCCGCGGCCGGACGCGCCCGGGTCGGTGACGGCGTACTGCGTGCTGGAGGGCAGCGCCCCCGAGCTGCACCCGGGGATGACCGGGTACGCCCGGGTCCGCTGCGACGCCCGGCCGGTCGGGGTGCTGGCGGCCGAGCGAGCGCTACGGTGGCTGCGGACCGAGTTCTGGTGGTAGCCGCTTGCCGCGGCCGCGCACTTACCGGACCGGGCGGGTTCCCTTTCGTTCTCCCCTCACCCCGCTGGGGACTCTGTCGAAATGCTGGAGATGTGACGGCCCGGTCTTCAGCCCGAAGGGCTGGGAGTTCTCAGCCCAGGGCGCAGCCCTGGG
>DASSAT010000359.1:0-9743 GCA_035699305.1 Fimbriiglobus sp.
ATCGGCCTCTGCGTGAATAGTCCGTCGCCCGACCCGATCAACCCAAAACCGACTGTTCCGGTTCCGTTGTTGGCGACATAGTTCGAGCCGAAATCAAGCACTCCCTGCACTTGGCCGTTCGCCGGATCGACCGGGCAGATGAACAGACCGACGCGCGTGTGCGACGCCGTGACGTTCGTGGGGCTGGTGGGCGGCGAATTGTAATCGACCAGCCGCTGCAGATTATCCTGCTCGACAAAAGGCAACAGCCGCGACAGCGACGAATGCACCATCGGCCAGGGGTTGCGCGCCTGGGGAAACGTCTGGTAGGTCCCCTCGTAGTTGTGCAGCGCCAGGCCGATCTGCTTGAAGTTGTTCTGGCACTTCAGCCGGGCGGCGGCCTCCCGGACCTTCTGGACGGCGGGCAGTAACAGGCCAATCAGGACCGCGATGATCGCGATCACCACCAGCAGCTCAATGAGCGTGAAGCCCGTCCTTCGTGACATGGGTGGATGACTCCCATTGTGTGAGGGTGCGCGAACCGACGGCACGGACCGGTCCCGGCCCGCCCGGCGGCGTACGGTGTTGGCGGGGGAGTCAGGCGAGCTTCGGAGGCGGGGTCGGCGGGCGGAGCGGGACGCAGAGGGGACGGTCTGTGGCCGCGAGAACGGCGTCGCCCGGATCGGGCCACCGGCCGATGACCACCGGCGGAGCGGGCGGCAGGCCCGGCGGCGGGACGAGCAAGCCGCCCGGCCCTAGGCCGCGGCACTCGGCCGCTTGCCACGCGAGCACCCACGTCACCCGCGGCGGCTCGTTCCCGCGGCGCCCGGCCGGCTTCGCGGCACAGCACGACTTGACCGCAGACCGGGTCGAGCAGCAGCACGTCCCGCTGAGGACTCGCTCCGCGGGGCAGCCGCACGCCCTCCCCGGACTGGGGGACGGGCCGGACGAGCGAGCCGGGAGGGGCAGCCCGAGCGACGCCGCGAGGAACGCAACCGCCAGCGCCGCACAAGCGGCGCGCCGGGCGGACGGTGTCGGCGGTCGGGTCGGCATGGGTGTCGGGTCGGCGGTGGGCGTCCGGTCCCTAGCCTAGCCGCCGGGTCGTCGGTCGTCCACCAGCGGCACGCTACCGTGGTTTAAGACCGCCACCTCCGCTCGAGCATCCGCCCCCGACCCGTCGGCGCTGCGGACTCACTTGGAGTCGATCGGGATGACCCCGTCCCACCCCGGCGGCGGTCCGCCGGGGTGGCGGTCCATGAAGCCGATCAGGAACCGGCTGGGGCCATCCCCGGCCCGGGCCAGGGGTGTCAGTCGGGTCCGCGCCTCGCCCCACCGGCCGGCCTGGAGCGCGTCCATCCCGGCCTCGTAGTCGAGCCGCTGCGACTCGGTCGGCCGGGCCGACTCGGCGGCCGGGGGGAGCAACTCCGCGACCCCGACCGGGAGGTCCATCCCGTACGGGCGGACCCGGGCCACGCGCCGCACCCGGGACCAACCCGCGGCCGACCCGTGGCCGATCGCCCGGGCCACCCGCTCGTCAACCAGCACGCTGACCCCCAGGAGCTTGGTCATCGACTCGCATCTCGCGGCCAGGTTGACCGTCGGCCCGAAGACGCCGACCTTGTACTGCTCCGGCACGCCGATCCGGCCGGCGATCGCCGGACCGTGTGCGACGCCGATCCCGCACGAGAAGCCGGCCAGCTTGTGGCTGCCGAGTTGGGCGGTCTGGCCGAACCGCTTGCCGACGTGCAGGGCCGCCCGGCAGGCCCACTCGACCTGCCGGTCCTCGGCGAGCGGCCACCCCCAGAACCCGAGGACCGCGTCCCCCTGGAAGTCGCCGATCACCCCGCCGTGCTCGAGGACGGCGTTGCTCATGACCGCCAGCGCCTCGCTGACCGTCTCCCAAGTGGACATCAGGTCGGCCGCCCCCGCCTCGGCGAACCGGCTCGACCCGCGCAGGTCGCAGAACAGAACGGTCACCTCGGCCGGCCGCGGGCGGAGCAGCTCCTCGACGTTCCGGTCGGCCACCGCCGCCTGCACCTTCGGCGAGAGGAACCGGGCCAGCAGGGCGTTGCGATACTGGAGTAGGCGGACCGACCGCAGCGACGAGAACAGATCGGCGGTCAGCTCGGCGAACCGCAGGTCGCCCCGGAGCATCGGGTCGCGGAGGGCGGCGTCGGCGGACGCGTACTGGCGGGGCAGCCGGCCGGCGACGTAAAGCCCCAGGTCCGGGTGCTGGTCGTCGAGCAGCGGGACGCAGGCCGCCCAGTCGGTGCCGAACGTCCGGGTGACGCCGTCGTCGTCGGCCCCGGGCGGCCAGGCGTGCAGGACCCCTTGCCGCCGCTCCCGCAGCGCCGCCCGCAGTAGTCGGCGGGACGGGGCGAACGTGCGGGTCGAGTCGCGGGATCGGACGGCAACCACGACCGGGGCGGCGTCCCCGCGGTCCTCGGGTGGGAGTTGGACCAGCCCCGCGACGGTGGCTGACGGGATCCCCTCCAGCAGCACCTCGGCCACCCGCTCCTGGAGTTCGGCGTCGGACGGCGAGAGGCGGATCAACTCGGGCAGACCGGCCAACACTTCGACCCGCCGGTCCGGGTCGGCGAACCGGATCTGCCGCAACTCGGCGTTGGGCAGGGTCCACTCGGCCGTCTTGGGCGGCAGGTCGTCCGGGACGCACAGGGTGAAGTGGGTGTCCCCGATCTGGAAGCTCTCGCCCACGACCAGGGAGAACTCGTCGGCCTCCTTGCCGGCGTAGAGGACGGCGTTGGTCGTCTTGGACGGGGTCATCCGACGGCGGACGGTGAGCCGGCCGTCGGCCCACTGAAGGAAGGCGTGCGGGCTGGACATAAACTGGTCCCACTCGACCGCCCAGCAGACCGTGCCGGGGGGAAGTCGGTCGGTCGGGACCAGGTTCCGGGAGAGGGCGACCGAGCCGTTGGGCAGCGGGCGGCGCCACGTCCGATCCGGCGTGAGGGTGGAGCGAGCGAGCAGGTCGGGCATGGCGGCGCGGCGATCGGGGCAGCGGTCCGGGTTTTGAGTGATCGTACCGGACCCGGACCGGTCGCGGGGATGAAAAGCGGCCTGACCCCTCACTTCAGCCATCGCCTGAACCGGCGGGAGTCAGGAGACCACATTGCCACTTCCGGGAGTGGCAATGTGGCAATCTGATCCCCGTCCCGGCGTCCGATTCTTGTCGGTCGGCTACTCCCGTAGTATCCATAAGTTCAGAATACCGGATGTCAAGCCGAGCCGGATTCGCCTATTGATCCACAGGTTGTCGCGGAAGACTTGCCCGCGCGCGCCGTTCTTCAGCCCGAAGGGCTGGGAGTCCTCAGCCCGTGGCACCGCCCCGGGTTGGGACGTCCGACGCACCCCCAGCCCGAAGGGCTGGGACAGGTGGCGTGTCCCAGCCCTTCGGGCTGGAAGAACCACCGCCCTGGTCCCCAGGGCGGTGCCCTGGGCTGAGGACTCCCAGCCCTTCGGGCTGAAGACACAGAACACAACTCCGGCTACCTGCCGGTCAGTAACAAGCCGAATGCAACAGACTAGTGGTCCGTTCTCGGTCGTGGTGCAGGCGGCTCGCCTGCACGGCGGGCCAGTGCAGGCGAGCCGTCTGCACTACGACCGGTTCACTTCCGCCACTCGTCGATCAGCGAGGCGACCAGACCGGTCCAGCCGGTTTGGTGGCTGGCCCCGAGACCTTCGCCGGTCTCGCCGTGGAAGTACTCATGGAACAGCAGGCAGTCCCGCCAGTGCGGGTCGTCCTGAAACCGTGGCGACGGACCCAGCGCCGGCCGCCGGCCGTCGGCGCCACGGGCGAACAGCGCGATCAGCCGCTCGGCGAACCCGCGGGCCATCGCCCCCAGCGTCACCGACCCCTCGCCAGGGACCGGGCTTTCGACGGCGAAGTCGTTACCGAACCCCTTCGCCAGCTTCCGCAACGACTCGATCATCAGGAACGCCGTCGGGAACCAGACCGGGCCGCGCCAGTTCGAGTTGCCCCCCTTCAGCCAGGTCCGCGACTCCCCCGGCTCGTACCCCACCGCACCGCCGGCCGACAGGTACGGTTCGCGGCCGTGGGCCTTCGACAAACTCCGTAGGCCGTACTCGCCGCGGAACTCGTCCGGGTCCCACACCCGCCGCAGCACCCGCCGCAGTTGCCGCGGCGTGGTCAGCGACAGGACGTGGACCTTCTCCCCGTCGCGCAGCAGCGTCGTGATGCAGCGCGACGCCGGGCCGGAGCGGTTGCGCAGGAACCACTCCAGGTTCAGGCGGAAGTCCGTGAACGGCTCGATCCACCGCTCCTCCAGCCGCTCGACGGCGAAGAGCGGGATCAGCCCGACCATCGACCGCACCCGGCAAGTCTGGAACTGGCCGTCCGGGAACCGCAGCACATCGTAGAAGAACCCATCGGCCTCGCTCCACAACTCGTAGTTGCCGTCCCCCATGTGGTTCATGGCCGAGCCGATGTGGACGAAGTGCTCCAGGAACTTGGTGGCCAGCCCCTGGTACGCCGGGTTCTCCTTCGCCAACTCCAGGGCGATGCGCATCAGGTTCAGGCAGAACATCCCGACCCAGCCGGTGCCGTCGGACTGCTTGAGTACCGACCCGTCCGCCGGCCGCTTGCTGCGGTCGTGGACGGCGACGTTGTCCATCCCGAGGAAGCCCCCCTCGAAGACGTTGTACCCGTCGGCGTCCACCCGGTTGACCCACCAGGTGAAGTTCATCAGCAGCTTGTGGAAGCACTTCTCCAGGAAGACGCGGTCCGCCCGGCCGGTCTGGAGGCGGTCCATGTTGTACACCCGCCACACCGCCCAGGCGTGGACCGGCGGGTTGAGGTCGGAGAACTCCCACTCGTAGGCCGGCACCTGACCGTTGGGGTGCTGGAACTGCTCGAACAGCAGCAGCCAGAGCTGCTCCTTGGCGAACTCCGGGTCGATCCGGGCCAGCGGGATCGTGTGGAACGCCAGGTCCCAGGCGGCGAACCACGGGTACTCCCACGTGTCCGGCATCGACAGCACCCGCTGGGAGTTGAGGTGCCGCCAGTGGACGTTGCGGATGGTCCGCCGGGACGGCGGCGGCAGCCAGGCGGGGTTGTCGCCGTCGAGCCACGCGGCCACGTCGAACAGATAGACCTGCTTCGTCCAGACCATCCCGGCCAGGGCTTGACGCTGGACCAGCCACTCGTCCGGCGTTGCCTTCGGCGGGTGGAGGCGGGCGTAGAACTCGTCCGCCTCGCGCCGGCGAACGGCCACGATCTGATCCACGTTGACCAGCGGCGACGCCAGCGGCTCGGCCGTCAGCCGCAGCCGCAGGACCCGCGAGCCGCCCGCCGGGATGAGACGTCCCGGATAGTGCAGGCACGCCTTGGTGCCCGTCTGCCGCGGGTTGATGCACTCCTCCCCGCCGATGATGTACCGGTGGAAGGCGTCCTTGACGAACCGGCTGCGACTGCGGGCCTGCGGGCCGAAGACCCGCTCGCCGTTGGTCTCGTTGTCGGTGAACAGGGGCCGGCCGCCGGTCTCGGCGTACAGGTAGCGCTCGCCGAGGCGGTACGGGGTCAGCAGGTTCATCAGCGGCTCGGCGGACCGGTCGTCGGCCAGCAGGGAGACGTAGCCGTCGCCGGCCGGGCCGGGCCGGATGACCGGTTCCGGTTTGGGCCGTTCGCCCCAGGCCCAGGTGTTGCGGAACCACAGGTGCGGCAGCAGGTGCAACTCGGCCGGCGCTGGCCCGCGGTTGCACGCCTCCACCCGGATGCACAGGTCGTCCGGCCCGGCCTTGGCGTACTCGACGTACACGTCGAAGTACCGGTCGCCGTCGAAGACGCCGGTGTCGAGCAGCTCGTACTCCGGGTCGTGGAGCGTCCGCCGACGGCTCTCGCGGATCAGCCGCAGGTAGGGGAACTCCGCCTGCGGGTAGCGGTACAGGTAGCGGGCGTAGGAGAAGGTGGGGGTGGCGTCGAGGTAGTGGTAGTACTCCTTGACGTCCTCGCCGTGGTTGCCTTCGGTCGGGACGAGTCCGAACGCTCGCTCTTTGAGGATCGGGTCGCGGCCGTTCCACAGGGCCAGGGCGAAGCAGAGGAGCTGATACCGGTCGCAGACGCCGGCGAGGCCGTCCTCCCCCCAGCGGTACGCCTTCGACCGGGCGAGGTCGTGCGGGAAGTACGCCCAGGCTTCGCCGTCGTCGGAGTAGTCCTCGCGGACGGTGCCCCAGGCCCGCTCGGCGAGGTACGGCCCCCACCGCCGCCAGTTAACCCGGCCGGTGCGGTCCTCCTCCAGGCGGGCGTCCTCGGCGGTGGTCGGGTTCATGGTGGTGCCCGGCACTGAGGCCGGCTACTTCGGGTCGGCGGCCAGCCGACGGGCGATCTCGGCGAACTGGCGGCGATACTCGGCCGGCTTGAACTCCGACGCCTTCCGCAACCGCTGGCCGAGTTGCTCGTGCTGGATCAGGAACGTCTCGGCCCCGGGCAGCGGCTTGCCGGACTCATCCAGCCCGTTGCGGTAGTTCGGCCGGACCGCCAGCGGTAGCTCGGCGTCGATCTCCGCGAGCAGCTTTGCGATCCCGGCCGGGTCGGACTTCAAGCTGTCCGGTGACGGCGGCCCGTCCTTGGGCGGCTCGGCGTACCCGCCGGCGAGTTCGGCGTAGACCGCGGCGAACGCCCGGGCGATCTGGGCCGCGCCGTCGGCGTCGAGGAAGTCCCGGCGCCGGGCGGCCGCGGGGCCAGGATCGGCCGCGGCCTCAGCGGCCAGTGCGGCGAACAGCCCCCGGGCGGTTGGCTCGTCGTACACGATCCCCTCCACCAGCTTCTGCACCTTCTCACAGGTGGCATCTAGCGCGCGGGCCGCCTGGAGGACCTTCTCCTTCTCCCCGAACGGCCTGGCGTCGAACGTCTGTCGGAGGGTGTCGTAGCCGGCCTCGAACTCGGTCCGCAGTTGCTCTGCCCCGTCGCGGCCGGACTGCTGAGCGTGGCGCAGGACCGCCCGGACCAGCCAGACCGACCACGTCTGCGGGACCGGCCGGCCGGGCACGCCGGGGAAGCCGTTGATCTGCCGATCGCTGGGGACGCGCAGGTCGTGGTGGCAGGCGGCGCAGTTGAAGTGGGCAAAGTCCAGCCCCGGCGACGGCCGGGCCGGGTCCGGGTCGAACCGGAGCAGGTCGATGGCCCGGCGGAAGCCGACGACCGCCCCGACCGCGGCCAGCCGGGCGGCCTCGACCTCCCCCTTGCGGTAGCTGTATCGCTCCGCGGCGGCGGCCGGCTCCAGCCCCCGGATGTATGGGACGTCGGCCGGGGAGAGCCAGTGCCGCGGCTCGTCGCGGCTGAACGTGGCCAACTCGAACGCCGGTAGCGGCGGGTGGCCGGCGGCGTACATGTCGTGGGTGACGAACTTGCCCTCGTCGGTGGAGCCGACGTGGCAGCCGACGCACGTCCGCGCGCGGACCGCCGGGTCGCGCAGGTTGGTCATGCCGTAGGTCGCCGTCTTCTCGTGACCGGTCAGCGGCCGCCAGTCGCCCAGCCGGTGGGGACCGTCCCACTTCGCCGCCGGGCCGTGGCAGGACTGGCAGTTGACCCCCAGGTCACAACTGAACCGACCCGGGATGTCGGCGGACAGCGGGGCGCCCGGGGCGGTGTCCGTGGCGTGACAGACGAGGCAATCCGCCTTCTTGGCGGCAGCCTTCGGGTCGCCGTAGAGCAGCCGGGACATTTGTACGCCGAGCGGACTCGACAGGGCGTCGCACGCCCGGCGGTGCAGGTCGTGGTGCTGCCAGGCGGTGAACTCGTTGAGCAGGACGAGACTGTCCTTGTCCGCCAGCGCAAACCCGGGGGGGCGGGACTTGTGGCACAGCCCGCACGAGTTCAGGGCTTCCCGGTCCGAGTAGTACCGGGTGTCCTTGCCCTTGGCCGGTGGCTGCGGGGGCTGGGCCAACACCAGTCCGACGGCCGCCAGTCCAGCGGCCGCCGAGGCTACCCGTACCAACCCTGGGACCGCGGCCGTCCCGGCCGCTCTTGTCGAGCGCGTCGGGGACTTTGAGCTATGCACCAGCGCCCCCTCTCGTATCGCAAGAGCGGCCGGGACGGCCGCGGTCCCGGGGCCCGCGCGGTTCATCGCGGCCACCCCCCGGGTTCGAACTGGGCCTTCAGTCGCTTCCACCCGTAGCGGAACTCGTTCTCCTCATCGGCCCCCAGCCGGACAGGGCCGCCCGCGCCCGGCGGGAACCGAAGCCGACCGGCTGCCTTGCGTAGAAACTCCTCGACATCGGCCGACCGGGCCGACGCATCGACCGCACACAGCGCCCGATACAGGGCGGCGACCGCAAGGAACCCCTGGACGTAGCGGCCCCAGTCGGTACTGGGAGCGCCGGTCTCGGGCACATCACCGGTGAAGCGCAGGACGTGTACGAGCGCCGCCCGCAGCTCGTCGGGGCGCAGGGGCGCGGTCGAGCGGCGCTCGGCCGCCGACTGGAGTGCGGCCAGCCACCGATCGAGGTCGGCGACCGCGGCTGTCGCTGCCGCTTTGGTTGCGCCGGGCGCCGGGCGTTCGGACTCCCGGAACAGAGCTGCCAGCTTGTGCAGGTCGCCGGCCGGGGTCGGTGGGGCGGTCCACGTCGCGGCTTCCGGCCCGGCCAGTTCGAGGGTCAGCGGGAAGTGCCAGCTTCCCCACGGCAGGGAGGCGGTCGGTGGCGCGCCGCGGCGAGTCGGACGAGGATTGGTAGGTAACTGTTGGTGGCAGGAGAAACAAGCGTACTCGGCCAACTCGGGCCAGTCGCGGCCGCCTGTGCCGGCCCGGTGCGCCAGGAGCTTCGCCGCGGACCGGGCGGTGCCGACCTGACCGATCGCCCACATCCACGCCTCGACGGCCGGTCCGTACCCCTTCTCCCGCCAGTGCCGGGTGTAGACCGGCTCGGTCTGATACGAGGCGAACTCGAACCGCAGGGCCGGGTGGCCGGCGGCGATCAGCCGGTGGTCCACCTCCCGGCCCGGCTCGCCGACGTGGCACCCGCCGCAAACCTGGGTGCGGTACGCCAGGTCTTTCGTCGGCAACAGGCCGTACTCCGTCGCCTTGCGGTGCGGGTCCAGCGCTTTCCAGTCGCGCCGATAGTGGACGGTCAGCCACTTCTCCGCGGCCCCGTGGCAATTCTCGCAGCCGCCGCCGGTGCGGTGCAGGGTGGACCCCGGCGGGATCGGGCCGGACGCATTCGGCGGCGCCGACCCGTGGCAGGCGAGGCAGTGGGCATTCTTGTGCGCCGGGACGGGTCGGCCGTCGGCGGCGAGCAACGCGACCATCCGCCGGGACCGCTCCTGGAAGAGGACCTCGTAGGCGTGGCGGTGCGGGTCGTAGTCGGCCCAGGTGGAGTGTTCGCTGCCGGCGGCCCCCTTGCGGCCGTCACCACCGTGACAGGAAGCGGCCGCGCAGGAGAACGCCCCCACCGCCGCCGCCGGCATGATCCACGCGCCGCGGTACTCGGCGCCGCCGGACCGCTCGACGTGCGGAGGCGGCGTGGGGGCAGCAACAGCCGAGACGACTAGCCCGACGGCGGCAGCGGCCGCCGCGGCGGACAGCCGGGGTCGGGGGAAGAGTGTCATGGGTCCGGGCCGGGGCGGAAGCGGGGGAATCCGCCTCAAAGGTACGCGATCCCATGCGGCCGGACCCCGGGCGGCGCCCGGAATCCGGGGTGCGTCTATGGTTGGGGGGTGGGGCGTGCGTGTCAAGCAACTCCTGCTGCCGGGGCCGGAGTTGCCGAATGGGTAGTGTAGTCGGCACACTCCG
>DASSAT010000360.1:0-4374 GCA_035699305.1 Fimbriiglobus sp.
GCGATCGAGCGCGAACAGGAACTCCGCGGCACGCTGTAGCCACCGAAGCCCGGCGACGGCCGTCGCCGGGCTTGGCGAGGACCAACCCTATGCACCACCCCCTGCCGCCGGTCGCGTCCGTCCGCGACTTCTACGCCATCGAGCAGCACGTCCAGACGTGCCGGAAGCACCGCGGGCTGGGCATGGTGCCGCAGTGGTCCGAGGTGCCGGTCTTCTACGTCTCCAACCCGGTCGCGGTCATCCGCGACGGCGACCCGGTGTGGGCACCGCAGGGCAGCGAGGCGCTGGACTACGAACTCGAACTGGCGTGCGTGATCGGGCAACTGGTCCGCGACCTGCCAGCGGACGAGTCCGCGATGGACTGCGTCGCCGGGTTCACGATCATGAACGACTGGTCCGCCCGCGACCTGCAACGCGCCGAGATGGCGGTCGGGCTGGGGCCGAGCAAGAGCAAGGACTTCGCCACCTCCCTCGGTCCGCACCTGGTCCCGTTCGCGGAGTTGAAGGACCGCTACCGCGACGGCAAGTTGCACCTGGAGATGACGGCAACGGTCAACGGCAAGGTGTACTCCCGCGGCAACGCGGCCGACATGCACTGGACCTGGCCGCAGCTGCTCGCCCACGCCAGCCGGGACACGGAGCTGCGGCCCGGCGACGTACTCGGCTCCGGCACCGTCGGCACCGGGTGTATCCTGGAGCTGACGCCGGAGGCGGTCGGCGGCTGGCTCAAGCCCGGCGATGTGGTGGAGCTGACGATCGAACGGATTGGCACCTTGCGGAACCCCGTCGAGGAGCGCCCCGCGTGACCCCGTACCCCGCGCAACTGTCAGCGCTGACCGCAGCCAACCCGGCGCTCGGCGAGCAGGTTGCCGGACTGCGAAACCTTGAAGGCATCCTCGGCTGGGCGCCGACCGCTGGCGTCGCGATGTCCGCGGTCGATCTGGTCCAGCAGGACGAGTATAGCTACGACCTGTTCCTACCGATCGCCGACAACCGCTGGTTGGTGTTCGGCGTGACCTGATTCGGCGAGCTGACGGCGGTCGCCGTCTGGGACCGCAAGCCGACCGCGGACGAGTTGCTGGCCCGGCGGGTCGAGATGGGATACGTCCCGACCCCGTCGCTGCTCAAGGGCGGCCCTCAGATCCTCGGCCACGCCGCGTGCCTGGTCACGCGCCGCTGACCGCCGCCCGGAAAGGAGCGTTCCCGTGCCTCACTACATGCAACTCGGCACCGTCCCGCCGAAGCGGCACACCGCGCACCGCACCAGTCCCGGGTACAAGGGCGAGGGCCTTTATTACGAGGAGGTCATCTCCACCCAGGGGTTCTCTCGCGCCTACAGCATCGTCTACCACCTGCGGCCGCCGACCCGCGTGCGCAAGGTCGAGCCGGCCGGCGAACTGCCGACCGAAGTCGCCAAGCAACCCGCCCTGCGACACCATCACCTGAAGTCCGCCGGCATTCCCGCGAAGGGCGACCCCGTCACCGGCCGCATGCCGCTCTTGACCAACGCCGACGTGACCCTGTACCGCTGCCGGCCGGCGCAGCCGCAGGCCGAGCTGTACCGCAACGCCGCCGCGGACGAGGTCCTCTTCGTCCACAAGGGCCGCGGCACCCTGCACACCCTGTTCGGCCCGCTGCCGTTCAAGCCGTTCGACTACGTGGTGGTCCCGAAAACGACGACCTACCGCGTCGAGTTCGACGCGGCCGGCGGTCCGCCCGACCTGCTGGTCATCGAGGCGGCCGGCACCGTCGGGTTCCCGTCGCGGTATCTGAACCCCGACGGCCAGTTCCGCCTCGGCGCCCCGTTCGCCGAGCGCGACCTGCACGGCCCGACCGACGCCCACGCCACCGACAGCGAGAAGGACGTGACCCTCGTCGTCAAGGACGGCCAGCGGCTGACCCGGTACACGCTGGCACATCACCCGTTCGACGTGGTCGGGTGGGACGGGTTCGTCTACCCGTTCACGTTCAACGCCGACGACTTCGAGCCGATCACCGGCACCGTCCACCAGCCGCCGCCGATCCACCAGACGTTCCAGGCGGACGGATTCGTCGTCTGCACGTTCGCCCCGCGGATGCTCGACACCCACCCGGACGCGATCAAGGTGCCGTACGCGCACTCCAACGTCGAGTCCGACGAGGTGCTGTACTACGTCCGCGGCAAGTTCGGCAGCCGCCGCGGCGTCGAGGAGGGATCGTTCACCCTGCACCCGCGCGGGGTGCCGCACGGCCCGCACCCCGGCACCATCGCCGCCAGCAAGGACGCGACCCGGACCGACGAACTGGCGGTCATGGTAGACACCTTCCGTCCGCTGCTCCTGACCACACAGGCAACGGAACTGGACGACCCGAGCTATCCCTATTCGTGGCTTGAGTAGGGTGGGCACCGCCCACCGTTCGCGTCTGTGGTGGGCGGTGCCCACCCTACGAGGAGCCTTCGTGCAACTCGAACCCTCCGCGGCCAACGTCCTCGACGTGTACCACACCCTGGTCGGCGTCGTCACGCCCCGGCCAATCGCCTGGGTGACGACCGTCTCCCCGGTCGGGGCAGTCAACCTCGCCCCGTTCAGCTTCTTCAACGCCTTCGGGTCCAACCCGCCGGTCGTGGTCTTCTCGCCGACGCTCCGACGCGACGGCACCAAGAAGGACACCCTGCTCAACATCGAGGCGACCGGCGAGTTCGTCGTCAACGCCGCCGTCGCCGAGTTGGCGGAGAAGGTCAACCTGTCGTCGAAGGAAGTCCCTCACGGCGAAAGCGAGGTCGAGCTGACCGGCTTGCACACCACCCCGTCGCTGCGGGTCCGCCCGCCGCGGCTGGCCGAGTCGCCGGTCAACCTGGAGTGCCGGGTGCGGCAGATCATCCCCTGCGGCACCGGGCCGATCGCGGCGAACCTCGTCATCGGCGAGGTGGTGATGATGCACGTCCGCGACGACGTGCTCGGGGCCGACGGCCGGCCCGACCCGCGCAAGCTCCGCACCGTCGCCCGGCTCGGCGGCGACTTCTGGTGCCACACCTCCGACCTGTTCGAGCAGAAGCGACCGTAACGACACCCCGGCGAACCCCGAGTGGTAGCGAGGGGGTCTCGAAGAACCCCTCCCCGGCCCCTCCCCGAAGCGGGGAGGGGAGAAAAACAGACAGATGCCCTCTGGCTCCCCCTCTCCGTTTCGGGGAGGGGGTTGGGGGGAGGGGTGGAACCGTCACCCCCTCGCTACCGCTCGGGGTTCGCCAAGAACTGCTGCCGACTTTCCGGGCGGTTCGTGTGGCAACATCGCGCACCACTTGCTATCATTTCCCATGCTCCCTCTCCTGGAGCAGTTCATCCCCTGGCTTCCTCTCCCGGGTAGCCGGTACGAATGCCCCGAACGGAGCAGACCGAATCCCCTTTGCCCGAGATCGTAGGCAGCGCCCCGGCCATGCGCGAGGTCTACCGCATGGTCCGGCTGGCGGCGCCGCGCTCGGCGAACGTGCTGCTCATCGGCGAGACCGGCACCGGCAAGGAGGTCGTCGCCAAGGCGATCCACAAGCTCAGCCGGCGGTCCGACGGCCCCTACGTCCGGGTCAACTGCGGTGCCCTGCACGAGAACCTGTTGGAGAGCGAGTTGTTCGGCCACGTCAAGGGGGCGTTCACCGGGGCGGTGGACAACAAGACCGGCCGGTTCGAGGCGGCCCACGGCGGCAGCATCTTCCTCGACGAAATCAACTCGATGTCGCCGAAGCTCCAGGTCAAGCTCCTGCGCGTCTTGCAGGAGCGCGAGTTCGAGCGCGTCGGCGAAAGCCGCACCATCCGGGTGGACGTGCGCGTCATCGCGGCGACCAACGCCTCCTTGGAGGAACTGGTCGAGCAGGGTCAGTTCCGCGAGGACCTGTACTACCGGCTCAACGTAGTGCCGATCCTACTGCCACCGTTGCGTGACCGCCGCGACGACATCCCGGACCTGGCGCGGTTCTTCTTGGCGAAGTACGCCGAGCAGAACAAGCTATCGCAACCGCCGGAGCTGACCCCGGAGGTGCTGGTCGCGCTGAGGGCGCACGACTGGCCGGGCAACGTCCGCGAGCTGGAGAACGCGATCGAGCGGCTGGTGGTGCTCTCGGACGGCGACCGGCTGGGGCTGGAGCTGTTGAAGCTGGACCAGCCGCGGGTGGTGTTGCGCTCGGCGAAGGGGTCGGTGACCGGGACGGACGTGCCGTCGCTGATCCGGGCGCTGGTGCGGACCGGGGTGCAGGCGCCGCTACCGCCGGGGGAGAAGCTGAGCGACACCATTGTCGGCGGGGTGGAGCGGGAGCTGATCGAGTTCGTGATGCGGCAGTGCGACGGGGTGCAGGTGAAGGCGGCGTCGCGGCTGGGGATCAACCGCAACACGCTGCACAAGAAG
>DASSAT010000361.1:0-2480 GCA_035699305.1 Fimbriiglobus sp.
CGGCGTGGTGGGCCTCGAACGGGCCGACAACCTGTTCACCATGTTCCTGGCCGGGTCTGAGGAGACGGTCCGCCCGGTCCGGGCAGCGTTCGCGGCGTCGGGGAACAAGTTCTGGGTGCCGAAGAACAAGCCGATCCGCCCAGACACCCCCTGCCGGTTCAGCCCCGAGCCGCCGCCGGCCGAGGGCGGCACCGAGTGGGTCGCGCTGCGGACGGCGGCGGTCGAGGAGTCTGGCGGGTCACTGCGACCGGCCACCGACGAATGGCCGTTCCTCTACACCCGCCACCCCGCCATACCCAGCTACGTCCTCCGCGGCATGGGGCTGATGCTGCTCCTGTCGGTGGTGCTGTGGCTGGTCTACCGGCCGCGGCAGGAGGAAGCGGCCCCGGTCGCGGCAGGGTCGGACTCGGGGTTGCTGCTGCGGGCGTTTCTGCTCGGGGCCGGGTTCATGCTGATCGAGACCAAGGCCGTCGTGCAGATGGCGCTCCTGTTCGGCAGCACCTGGGCGGTGAACACGGTGGTGTTCGCGGCGATCCTGCTGATGGCGCTGGCCGGCAACCTGTTCGCCGCTTGGGTCAAGCCGCGAAATCTGGCGCCGTACTACGTCGGGCTGTTCGCCGCGCTGGGGGCGAACCTGGTGGTGCCGCTGGACGCCTTCCTGGGGCTGGACCGGGCGGCGCAGATCGCCCTGGCGTGCGGGCTGGTGTTCGCGCCGGTGGCGTTCGCGGGGGTGGTCTTCCCAGTCTCCTTTGCCCGTGCCCCTCGCCCAGACCGATTCTTCGGCGCCAACGTCGCCGGCGCGCTGGTCGGCGGGCTGGCCGAGAACATGTCCATGCTGGTCGGGTTCCGATACCTGTTGGTGGCGGCGGTCGTGGTCTACGCTGCGTCCGCCCTGTTCGGCCGACTCGCCGCGCCTACTCGCGCGGCCGGTCGTGCGGTATAATTCCGGTGAAGAGGGCACGGGCCGGCGAGCGGGGGGCGTAAGCCCCCTGTTGAAGCCGTTGAGGCGATAACAGGGGGCTTACGCTCCCCGCTCGCCGTCTTTCCTCACGCCCCGCGCGAACCGACGAGAACTCGCCGGTTCGGCATCCGGTTTGTATCGCTACTCCGTTCCCGGAGCCGAACGCCTTTCGCCGTCCGACTTCCGGCCAGTTGATCGGTCCCCTGTCCGATTTCCGCCCCGTGGGGGAACCCGCTCATGCCTGACACAAACCCGGACGCCCCGGACGACCTGGACGGACTGCCGCGGCGGTCCGTCCGGGCGACCGGGGCTCCCGCGGTCGTCCGCAACGGCAAGGAAGCCATCTCCGTCGAGCTGGCCCTGACCATTTTCCGCCAGATGGCCCGCACCCGCGCCCTGGAGGAGCGGGGCATCAAGATGTCGAAGTCCGGGGAGGCCTACTTCTGGGTGGGCGGCCCCGGCGAGGAGGCGCTGAACGTCTGCCTGGGGATGCAGGTCCGCCGCGGCCAAGGCCCGGCCCACGACTACCTGCACCTGCACTACCGCAACTCTGGCGTCCTGTTGGCGATGGGGATGCCCGTCCTGGACCACGTCCGCCAGCTGGCGATGACCGCCACCGACCCGTTCTCGAAGGGGCGCAACTTCGTCGGCCACTACGCCATCCCGGCCTGGAACGTCGTCCCGGTGACCAGCGTCATCGAGGTGCAGTGCGTGATGGCACTGGGCACCGCGCTGATGCAGAAGCGGCACGGCGGTGAGGGGATCAGCATCGCCGTCTCCGGCGACGCCGGCACCGCCGAGGGGGACTTCGAGTCCTGCCTGATGTGGAGCGCCCGGCCCGGGAACGAACTTCCGGTGCTGATCGTCGTGACCAACAACGGCTACGGCATCTCGACGCCGCACGCCTCGCAGCACGCGGCGAGGCGGATCGCCGATCGGGCACTGCCCTACGGCATCCGCAACGAGACGATCGACGGCAACGACCCGGTGGCCGCCTGGAACGCCATCGACCGGGCGATGCGCTACGTCCGCCGGGAGCGGCGGCCGTTCCTGCTGGAGGCGACGGTCAGCCGGCTGCACGGTCACTCGTCGTCCAGCGGCGCCCAGCGGGTGTGGGGCGAGCCGGACTGCGTGGCGCTGTTCGAGCAGAAGCTGATCGACGCCGGGGCCATCGACGCCGACGCGGTGCGGGCGATGAAGGACGAGGCCCGGCAGGAGGCCAACGACGCGGTCGTGCAGGCGACCGCCGAGCCGAAGCCGACCAAGGACGACGTGGAGCGGTTCACCTACGCCCCGAGCGAGGTGGACGCGGTCTACCCGGACGATTACACCGGACTTCCGGGCAAGCGGTAATCCGCGTAGCGGTCCGGCCGCAGGCCGGACCCGCCACCCCGAACCACACGGGGCCGCCATGTCCGCCGAACCGCTTCCGACCTATGCCCCCGACCGGCCGGCGCGGTTCCGGTGGGTGCCGCCTCTGGGCCTCGGTATCGCCGTTGGCGGCCTGATCGGCTGCCTG
>DASSAT010000362.1:0-2996 GCA_035699305.1 Fimbriiglobus sp.
TCAGCATGGCCATGCTCGCGGTCAACGCCTACGAGGACACCGAGCGTTTGTCCGGCCACGTCCGCAGTCCCGCGGACCTGCTTGAAGGTGCGCTGATTATGGCGGCCATCTTCCTGTTCTACCTACTGTTCGCCGCCTGCACGTTCGTTTGGGTCGCCACACGCGGGCGGCGATTCCGGTTCGGCAAGTAGTCACGTCGGGTGGGTCAAGCCGGACCGTTTGCTGCCGTAGGTTGACTCGGCATATCTTCTAGCCCGACGACGTGGACCAAGGCGACCCGGATCATGCGGCCGTAGATGGTCTGGCTGGACTGGCTTGGAAACCCGATCGCCAGGTCGCGGGTGCCGACGAGGATCAGGTCCGGGTGGAGGATGTCGTACCGCAGCCCTTTGCTGGCCACGAGACGGAAGGGGCGAAACGGCTGCTCCCGCAGGCGGGCCTGGATGTCTTCGGGACGAAACATTCGCACCTCCGGGATGGGTACTGTTAAGTTACCCGACCCTTCGCGGCCCTGAAAGCCACCGACCTTCCCGTGGGAGGCAGCCATGCACCACGAACGGCGCGACCACCGTCCCCGACACGCCCGGGTTTGACTCGCTGTCGTTCAGAACGTATGTCCAGTACGGCGGCACTCCGAGTCGTCGTCGCCCGACATGGGCCGAACAATGCATACCCAGGCCACCAAACTGGTACCCCCAACGAAGTGGCGGTCTGGCGCCCTGACCCCGCCGGTTGAGGCGGGAACGAAGTCAGATGGTCACATTGCCACTTCCGAAGTGACCATCTGACCCCCTGCTCGCGGCGGGCAGAGCGTCGGGGCGGCTATCATGTCCGAGTCGGCTCCCCGACCCCGAGGGCTTATCCGCCATGAGTTCGTCCGTCACCCTCAGTGCGTTCGCCCGGTCGTTGACCGCGGAGACCGCCTTCGATGTGCTCGCCGTCGCCCGCCGGCTGAAGGCGGGCGGTAAGGACGTGATCGAACTCCAGATCGGCGACAGCCCGTTCCCGAGTACCGCGTCCGCCCGCGCCGCCGGCAAACACGCCATCGACTCGGGTCAAACGCGCTACGGCCCGTCGGCCGGACTGCCGGAGTTCCGCGAGGCGGCGGCCAAGGTGGTCCGCGACGAGTTCGGCATCCCGGCGAAGGCTGAGAACGTCGTCGTCGCGCCGGGGGCGAAGCCGTTCGAGTTGTTCTTCTGCGAGGCGTTCCTAGAGCCGGGCGACGGGGTGATGGTGTTCGAGCCGGCGTTCCCGACCTACGCCCCGAACATCGCCCGCCGCGGCGCCATCATGCACCCGTTCCCGCTGCGCCAGGAGAACGGCTTCCGCCCGAGCCTGACCGACATCGAGGGCTGGCTCAGGACCGCGGCTCGGCCGAAGGCGATCTTCCTCAACTCGCCGCACAACCCGACCGGCGGGGTCTGCACCAAGACAGACATGGAGGGGATCGCGGCCCTGGTCCGCGGCACCGGCGTGGCGGTGTTCTGCGACGAGCCGTACTGCCACATGGTGTGGGACGGCCGGCACCGCAGCCTCCTGGCCGAGCCGGGGATGATGGACCACGGCGTCGCGGCGTACACCTTCTCGAAGTCGTACAGCATGAGCGGCTGGCGGCTGGGCTTCGCGGTCGCCTCGGCGGAAGTGGCGCAGGTGATGGCGAAGATGATTAACACGTCGCTGTCGTGCGTGCCGCCGTTCGTGCAGCTGGCCGGCAAGGCGGCGCTGGAGCTGGACGTCGCCGAGCGCGACGGCGCCATGCGGCAGTTCCATCGCAAGGTGAAGCTGCTCGTCAACGAGTTGCGGGCAGTGGACGGAGTGACCGTGCTGATGCCGGCCGGGACCTTTTACGCCTTCCCGAACGTGCGACCGATCTGTGATCGACTCGGGATCACCTCGCACGGGCTGGCGATGTACCTGCTGGAGGGGGCGGACGACGCGCGCGGCGTGGCGTGCCTGGGCGGGGAGTGCTTCGGCGAAGCGGGCCGCGGGTTCCTGCGGTTTAGCTGCGCCGAGCCGGACGACCGGCTGGTTCAGGCGGTGCGGTTCTTCGCCGACGCGGTAACGCGGACCGAGCGGGTGAAAACCTACCTCGACGCGCACCCGAAGTACCGGGTAGCCTGACGCTCGGCCACGGAGGATGGGTATGAGCACCGACGCGCCGAAGGACACCGAGGTCGTGTACCCCGAATCGGACGGGAAGCCGATGGCGGACAACACGCTCCAGTGGGACTGGATGGTCAAGATCGTCGGCGAATTGCGGGGGCTGTTCGCCGGGCGGGACGTGTTCGTCGCCGGCGACTTGTTCTGGTATCCGGTCCAGGGCAGCCCGAAGACCGTGACCGCGCCAGACGCCCTTGTGGTGTTCGGCCGGCCGTCGGGCTATCGCGGGTCGTACAAGCAGTGGGAGGAAGGCGGGATCGCCCCGCAGGTGGTATTCGAGGTGCTGTCGCCGAACAACACCGACGAGGAACTGGAGGACAAGCTGGACTTCTACGAGCGGCACGGGGTCGAGGAGTACTACTTCATCGACCCCTACGAGGAGCAGTACGAGGCGTACCTCCGCCGCGGCGACCGGCTGAGGCCGGTCTTACACAGGAAGCTCAACGGGTTCGTCAGCCCACGGCTCGGCGTGCGGTTCCAGATCGCCGGGGGGCTGAAGCTTTTCACCCCGGACGGCCGGCAGTTCCAGGCGCGGGAGGAGCGGGAGCAGGAAATCCTGGAGGAGTTGCGGAAGACCGCGGCCGCGTTCGAGGACGAGCGGAGCCGGGCGATCGAGGAGTCCCGGCGGGCCGAGCTCCTCGCCACCAAGCTCCGCGAGATGGGCGTGGACCCGGACTCGGTCCTGAAGTCGGCCGGCTGACGGGTCACTACGCCCACGCCTTCTTCCGGCGCTCCAGTTCCTTCACAACCTCGGCGAGCGAGCGGGTGTTGAATACGTCAGCCGCGGTCAGCCAGCCGCGCCGCGCCACGTTCACCCCGTATGCGAAGTACCCCAG
>DASSAT010000363.1:0-10045 GCA_035699305.1 Fimbriiglobus sp.
GCCGTCCATGATCCGCGGGATGTCGTCGAAGCAGTCGGAGATCACCGCGACAAGCCCGCGCTTGCGGCACAGTTCCGCGGCCTGGTGGATGGCCCGATTGGCGTCGGTCTGCGCCTGCGGGACGGCGTGGGCGATCAGGCCGAGGATCTCTTCGAGCTGGTGCGACTTCGCCCGCGGCGGCAGGCTGGCGACGACGTGTTCGGCGAAGAGCGTGATCCCCGCCGCGTCGTGCTGCCGGAGCGCGAGGTGCGCGAGGGCCGCGGCCAGCGTCGCGGAGTAATGCAGCTTGCTCCGGCCGAGGCTCGCGCACGCCATCGAGCCGCTGACATCGAGCAGGATGTAAAGGTTCAGGTTCGTGTCGCCGTCGAACTCCTTCACATAAAGCCGGTGCTGCCGCGCGTAGAGTTTCCAGTTGATGTGCCGCGGGTCGTCGCCCGGGACATATTCGTGGTGCGACGCGAACTCGACCGAGAAGCCGACATACGGGCTACGGTGCAAGCCAAGCAAAAAACCTTCGACCACCGAGCGGGCGCGGAGTTCCAGGCTCTCCAGCCGCGAGAAGAACTCGGGATCGGACAGTTCGCGGGTATCGATCACGGCGTGGCCTCCCGCCGCGGCACTGCGAGGCCGAAGAAGTAATAAGGATCCTCGGGCTTATGCTTCCGGAACGAGGCCGCCTCCCACACCGTCTTGTCCTTGCGCTTCAGCCGGATGGCATCGCGGTTCATCCGGGCGACACCGAACCGCCATTCGGGCTTCGATCCCGCGGTGTCGCATTCGAGCAGCACCATCAGTTCCGGGTCGGTGCCGAGGACGAAGGCGAAGAGCGCCCCGTCGAGCGCCTTGGTTTGGGCCGCGTCGTAGCGGTAGAGCGGCCGGGGCAAGAGCCGCGGCGTCTGCTCGTCCCCCTTCCGGTTGTTCCGCGTATCGAGCACTTCAACCTCGAATTCGGCGATGAGCGCCCGCATCTGAACCAGCCGCTGGCTCATGGTCAGGCGCGGCACGGGCGCGCCCGGCATCGGCTGCCATTTCCACTCGTCCCTCGGCTCCCACATCACCTTGCCGCCGCGCTCGGCGATCAGCCGCTCTCCGGCCAGGGCCGTCAACTCGCCGTTGAACGTGTTCCACGGCTCGAAGTTCCGGAACAGAGATCCGATCGCGACCGGGCAGCCCTTGCGAAGCCAGATGTAGGTATTGCCGTACGTCCGCCCCGCTGCCGGATTCGTCCAGCGGAGGACCGGTTCCTTCGGGTTGTCGAGCGCGGCGCCGTCGGCGGTGAGCTTCCAGCGCGAGAGTTCATCGGCGCAAAGTTTGTCCGCCTCGGCCGCCTCCTCGCGGGCGCGGTCGTCGCCGATGACGGCGGAGCCGATGGCGATGCAGGCAAAGAAGAACACATAGCGCACGGCGGCTCCTTTCATGCCTCTTGGGGGACCAGGGCGAGGAGTCGCTCCACGAGCGTGTCGGCATCGACCTTGTCGGCGCGGGCGTGGAAGTTGAGGACGAGCCGGTGCCGCAGGACCGGGGCCGCGAGCGCCTTGAGGTCCGCGAAATCGACGTGGAAGCGGCCGGCCAGGATTGCGCGGGCCTTCGCGCCGAGGACCAGGCACTGGGAGGCCCGCGGGCTGGCGCCGTAAGCGATGTACTTGTGAATCTCCGCCGGGCCGCCGCAGCCGGGCCGCGTCGCCGCGATGAGCCGGGCCGCATAGTTCACCACGCTGTCGGCGATCGGCACTCCGCGCACATATTCCTGCAACCGCACGACCTCGTCGGTCCCGAGCGCCGCCGACGCCTTCGCGATGGCGGTTCCCGTCGTCCCCTTGATGATCCGCATCTCCTCCTCGACCGACGGATACGCAACGCGGAGGCTGAACATGAAGCGGTCCACCTGCGCCTCCGGCAGCGGGTACGTCCCTTCCATCTCGATCGGGTTCTGGGTCGCGACGACGAAGAACGGCTGCGGCAGCGGGAAGGTCTGCCGACCGACCGTGACCTCGTGTTCCTGCATCGCCTGGAGCAATGCCGCCTGGGTCTTCGGGGGCGTGCGGTTGATCTCGTCGGCAAGGAGGAAGTTGGTGAACACCGGGCCGGGGAGGAATTCGAGCGAGTGCCGGCCGGATGCGGGGTCTTCCTTGACGATGTCGGTGCCGGTGATATCCGAAGGCATGAGGTCCGGGGTGAACTGGACGCGACGGAACTCCATCGCCAGCGTGTCCGCCAGTGTCTTGCCCATGAGCGTCTTGGCGAGGCCCGGGACGCCGTGGAGCAGCACATGCCCGCGGCAAAGCAAGCTCACGAGCATGAGGTCGATGATCTCGGTCTGGCCGACGATGACCCGGCCGACCTCCTGCTTGATCTTCTGCCGGGCTTCGGCGAGCCCGCGAACCGCCGCGGCATCGTCATGTCCGGCCTGGCCGTTCATTTCGGCCGCGGGTGCAGTCAGGGGTTCGGCGGTCGTCGCCATGAGCGCTCCGGGGTGCGGATTGTGATGGGACCGCATCGGCGGCATCACTGGGCCTTCGCGGCCTCGTTCGGATCGATCAACAGGTCGTGGTCGGAGTCGAGTTCCTCGAATACATGCCGCGGGCCGAGGAACTCTTTCCAGGTCAGGTCGCCGTCGAGGTTGCGGTCCATTCGCTGGAACCAGATCGGCCCGACGGGGGAGCGCGACTGCGCGACGATCCGGGGGACGGTCGATTCGCCGGCCCCGCCGGTGCCGAAGAGGAGGAAACTGCCGCGGATGACTTCGAGATGAAGCCGCCGCGGCGGGTCGGTGGCCCGGAGCACCGGCGTGTTCGGCTTCCGCAATGCCTGGAGCGTTGCGGACGCGACGCGGATTTCGCGAAGGCCGAGGCGGCCGTCCGTATTGCGGTCGAGCGTCTCGAAGAAGCCGTGGCCGAGGTCGTGGAGGACGATGTCGCAGCGCGTCGCCGCCACCTCGGCCCGGTCGCGGACATAACCCTCCATCTCCGGCCAGAAGAGCTTGTCGTCGCCGTCGCTGTCGATCGTCTCGAAGAGACCGCGCTGGAAGCGGATGTTCTCCTTCAGTTCGTCGTGATCGAGGTAGCCGTTCTGATCGACATCGAGCCGGTTGAACTGCTGCTGGGCGTCGGCGAGGGCCGAGCGGAGCGGGTCGAATGCCCGCACGGCGAGGGCGACGTCGGTGTCGCCGAGGCCGAAGGTCGCGACATCGGGCCGGGCGGCGCGGGCGCGCGACGCATTCGAGACTTCGACGCGCGGCATCTGTCCGGCGGGCGGTTCGAGTTCGATCGCGGCGTCGATGTCCGGCAGCTGCTTGCAGAAGCCCTTGAGTTCCTCCGGGCTGAGCTTGCCGTCACGGTCGGCGTCCATCGGCGCGAATCGCTCCGGCGTAAGCCCGATCTCCGGTTGCGACAGCCGGCCGTCGCGATTGCGGTCGTAGCGGCGGACCACCCGCGGGCCGAAGAGCAGCCCCGCACCATCGATCAGGAGATTGCTTGCCGCCGCCAGCGGCCGCTCGGGGACCGGCTGCAGCGCGAACGCCGGCGTCAGCATCATGGGCTCGGGCGGAGCGAACTCATCGAGCGTGAGGCAATCGTCCTCGTCCTGGTCCTTCGCAAGCAGCAGGTTCGGCCCATCGACCAGTTCGTTCTCGGCCAGCACGCTGTTGTTATCGGTGTCGAGGGCCGCGAAAACCTGGTCGTCGGTCTTGCGGGCGGTGTTGTCCTGGCGGAAGGCCAGCGTCTCGCCGGCGACTCGTTCCAGAGAACTCATGAGGCGCGAGGCGGGGATGATCTGGGCCGCCTCGCGCGGCGACAGCGGCCGGCCGTTCGGTCCGCGGCGCGAGGTATTGAGCGGCGACCGCTCGAACTCGACACGCGTCAGCTTTCCGTTCTTATCGGCATCGAGCGACTCGAAGAGCCGCGCGAGGTATTCCCGGCGAACCGTCTCCGGCGACTTGCCGCCGATGGTAATCTTGAGCCGGATATGGAGCGGCCCCGGGTCGAGCAGAAGGAAGACATCGCGCACCAAGTCGGGATCGGCGCCCGGCGCCTTCACGTCGGCGGCGCGGCTGCCGGTCGCTTCCCACGCCACGGACACGGCGAGAGCCGCCGCCAGCCCAGCCAGAGCTCGCAGGAGCGGCTTCATCCGACCAGCTCCTTGATGACGGTGCCGCCCTTGACCAGCACGATCGGCCGGCCCTCCGGCGTGTTGTTTTCCTTCGACGGATCGACGCCGACCGCGGAGAAGACCGTCGCGAGGAAGTCCACGACGCTGACGGGATGATCGGCCACGGTCATGCCGTCCTCGGCCGTTTTGCCGACGGCCTGGCCGCCCTTGACTCCCGCACCGGCAAGCACCGTCGACCACGCGACCGGGAAATGATCCCGACCGCCGGTGGGATTGATGCCCGGCGTCCGGCCGAACTCGCCCATCCAGACCACCAGCGTCGAGTCGAGCAAGCCCCGGTCCTTCAGGTCGTCGAGCAGCGCCGCCGTGGCCGCGTCCACCTGCCCGGAGAGGGACTTGACCCGGGCGAAGTTGTCCTGGTGCGTGTCCCAGCCGCCCAGCGTCACCTCGACGAACGGCACCCCGACCTCGACCAGTCGGCGGGCCATCAGCACGCCTTCCGCGAACCGCCCGCTGCCATACTTCTCCTTCGCGGCCGACGGCTCCCGCGACAGGTCGAAGGCTTTCGCCTCCTTCGACTTCATCAGCCCGACCGCCCGCTCGTAGGTGGTCTTGTGGTCCACCGCGGCGCCGGCCCGGTACTCGTGGTAGAACGCCTTCTCCATCTGGTCCAGGAGGCCGAGCCGGTTGGCGAACTGCCGGTCGGTGACGGCGGCCTTGAGGTCCTCGACGCCGCGGCTGGGGGTGGTGACGATCAAGGGTTGGTGCTTCGGCCCCAGGAACCCGGACCCGAAGCTGCGGTTGCCGATGCTGACGAAGTTCGGCACCGCGGCTTTCGGGTCGCCGATCTCGGCGGAGACGATCGCCCCGAGGCTGGGGTAGACCAGCCCGCCCTGGCCCTCGCGGTAGCCGGTGTGCAGGTTGTACTTGGCCCGCGGGTGCGCCCCCTCCGGGGTGGACATGCCGCGGACCAGCACCCCGTGGTGCATCCGCTTCGCCAGCTGCGGTAGGTGTTCGCTGATCTGGACGCCAAGGGCGCTGGTCGAGATCGGCTTGAAGTCGCCGGCCCCCTTGCTGTCGGGCTTGAGGTCGAAGGTGTCCTTGTGGCTGGGGCCGCCGTCCATCCACAGCAGGATGCAGCTCTTGTGCTTACGAGCCGAGGGGCTTGACCCCTCGGATGCCGTGTGGCCGGCCAGCACCTTCAGCCAGCCGGACAGCGACACGGTGCCGACCCCGGCGGCGGAGAGCCGCAGGAAGTCGCGGCGGGTCTTCTCGGAACGGAACATGGGTCTTGGCTCCAAAAGCCCACGGACGGAAGTCCGTGGGTCGGGATCAGCGTACCGCGGTGAACTCGCTACTATTCAGCACGACCCACAGGATGTCGCCGTAGGCTTCGTTCGGGGTGCCGGCCTTGGCGGCGTACTCCTTCAACCGCGTGACTTCCTCACCCGTCGGCCGGCGCGATAGGGCGGCGAGGTAGATCGCCTCGAACGCCTCGGCCGGCTTCGTCCCGGGCGGCGCGATCGACCGCACCGCGGCCGGGTTGCCGACGATCCGGGAGTTCATCAGCTTGAGCGCCTGCGGGATGCCGCCCTCGTACTCGGTGGGGTGGGCCTGCTCGGCCCCGGCCAGGTAGAACTGCACGAACTGGTCGCGCGGGGTGGGGGCGTTGGGCCGCTTGGGCGCCCGGGCGCGGGCGCGCTCCATCTGCCGGTCGAACCCGGTGACGCGCCCCAGACTGTCGAAGAGCTGTTCGGGGGTCATTACCTTGACCGCCATCCGGGCGAACAGCGCCGGGTCGGCCTCGGAGCCGGACGGCTTGCTCGTCCGCTGATACGCCTGGCTGGCGCAGATGCAGCGGGTCAAGTGCTTCACGTCGAAGCCGCTCTTGACGAACTCCCTGGTCAGGGCGTCGAGCAGCTCCGGGTGCGAGGCAATCGCGCCTTCGCCCATGTCTTCGATCGGGTTGACGAACCCGCGGCCGAAGAGCTGCCCCCAGGTGCGGTTGACCATCGCCCGGGCGAAGTACGGGTTCCTCGGCCCGGTCATCCACTCCGCCAGCTCCGGCCGGTACGGCTCGCGCGACGCCAGCTTCGGCTCCGGCCCGCCGAGGAACTTCGGCGGCACGTCCTTGGCGGAGTCGGGGAAGAAGTTCCGCAGCCGGCTCTTGACCGGCAACTCGCGGACGCCGACCTGCATGGCGTCCCCGCCTCGGTTGGGGTTGCGCGGGTTCTGCGGCTGCACCTTGGAGAAGAACGCCGCCATCCCCCAGTACTCGGTCTGCTTCCAGGCGTTGAACGGGTGGTTGTGGCACTGGGCACACTGGAGCTGCACGCCGAGGAAGTGCTGAGTGACGGTGTCGGTCAGCTTGTCCACCGAGCGGTTGGCCAGGTAGTACGTCACCGCCGGGTTGTCCGCGACGGTGCCGGACGCGGTGACGAGGTCGTAGACGAGCTTGTCCCAGCGCGTGTCGGCGTTGAACTGGTCGGCGAACCACTTGGCGAGCGGCTCGCGGAGGACGAACCGGTTGGCCGAGTCGCGGGGGAAGAGTTTCGGCACCCACAGGTCAGCCTGGTGCTTGCCGTAGGTCTCGCTCGCCAGCAACTCGTCGATCAGCTTGGCCCGCTTCTGGGGGTCGGTGCTGTCGAGGAACGCGCGGGTCTTCGCGGCGGTCGGGATGACGCCGGTCAGGTCGAGGTACGCGCGGCGCAGGAACTCGTCGTCGGACGCGGCGGGGCCGGCGGGAACCTTCGCCTCGGCGAGCTTGCGGTCGATGTGCTCGTCGATCATCTGAGCGACCGCGGCGGCGGGGCTGGGGTTGGGCGTCGCCCGTTTGGGCGGCTCGACGGGCTTGGCGGCGGACGCCTTCTCGTCCTCGGCCTCGGCCCGCCGCTTGGCGGCCTGCTTGGCTTTCTGCCTGGCGGCCTGCTTCGCCTTGAACTTCTTGAGTTGTTCCTTCTTGGCCTGCTGCTTGGACTTGGGCTGGTCAGCGGCGAGGCCGATCCGCTCGACGGCCACCCCGCCGATGACGAAGGCGAGGGTGGCGAACAGGAGGGAGGCTGCACGACGCATGTCCGAGGCTCCGCGCGGGCGGACGGGGTCTGCCGACTAGGGTATTAAACCATACTGCCGGTCCGAAGTTCCGGTGCAAATAATGAGAAGGCCCGCGGCGTCACCGCGGGCCAATTCGCGCTGCCGGACCGACCCGAGGACACATCCTATCATCCGATCGTCTCACATGACCTGCTTCGCCTCGCGGAACCGGTAGCCGACGCCGCGGACCGTCTCGATCAACTCCGGTGAGCCGCCGGCCGCGGTCAGCTTCTTGCGCAGCGTCTTGACGTGCACGTCGATCGTCCGCTCCAGCACGATCTGCCCCTCGCCGATGGCCGCGTCCATGAGTTGGTGCCGGCTGAACGCCCGGCCCGGCTGCCGCAATAGGCACTCCAGAAGCCGGAACTCCGTCGGCGTCAGGTCCACCGCCGCGCCGTGGACCATCGCCCGGTGGCGGACGCGGTCGATCGTCACCCCCTGGTGCTCGATCACGTCGCTGGCGTCGGCCTTCCCCTCGACCCGCCGCAGCAGCGCCTTGACCTTGGCCAGCAGCACCTTGTTGCTGAACGGCTTGGTCACGTAGTCGTCGGCCCCGATGTGCAGGCCGAGCACCTGATCGCTCTCCTCGGACCGGGCAGTGACCATGATGATCGGCACGTCCCGGGTCCGCTCGTTGGTCTTGAGCGTCTTGCAGACCTCCAGCCCGTCCAGGCCGGGGAGCATGACGTCCAGGAGCACGACGTCCGGGGCCAGGGTCTGGGCCTTGCGCAGCCCCTCGACGCCGTCCTGGGCGACGACCGTCTCGTACCCCTCACGGTGGAAGTACCAGCTCAGGGACTGCACCAGCCCCCGCTCGTCCTCGACGATCAACACCCGCGGCCGGCCCATGCGCTCCCCCGTTACCGGCCTGCCCCGATCACCCCAGACCCCTGCAACGACCGGGCCTCCGGCCGGTGGCGGACCATCTCCCCTTCGACGAGGTAGACCACGTCCTCGGCGATGTTGGTGGCGTGGTCGCCGATCCGTTCGAGGTGCCGGGCGGCGCTGAACAGCGACACCCCCGGCTCGACCGCCTCGGGGTCGGCCTTCATTGCGGCGATCAACTCGGCGATCACCTCGGCGTGCAACCGGTCGGCCTCGTCGTCGAGCCGGACCACCCGCCGGGCCTGCTTGCTGTCCAGGTGGACGAACGAGTCCAGCGCCTGGCGGACCATGCTGGTGACGAAGTCGGTCAGCCGCAGGAAGTTGTCCGGGATGGCCGGCCGCGGGTGCCCGACCAGGGCGGCGGCCCGCTCGGCGATGTCCACCGCCAGGTCGCCGATGCGCTCCAGGTCCGTGGTGATGCTGAACACGGCGGCGATCCGCCGCAGGTCCACGGCGACCGGCTGGTGCAGGGCCAGGATTTTGAGGCACTCCTCCTGGATGAGGTTCTCCTGCGCGTCCACGGCGACGTCGCCGGCGATCACCTCTTGCGCAAGTGTGGGGTCGCGGTTCTGCAGCGCCTGGGTGGCGTTGTACACCGCCTCCTCGACCCGCCCGGCCAGGGTCAGGATTTGCCGCTGCAAGCCTTCCAGGTCGCGGGCCAGGTGCTTGGCCATCGGTCACCTGGCGCGAGGGGCGCGGGGCAAGGGGCACGGGGCGAGGGGCAAGGGGCAAGGGGCAAGGGGCGCATCGGTCTTCTTCTTGCCCCTTGCCCCTTGCCCCTCGCCCCTGCTCCCTAGCCGAACCGCCCCGTGATGTAGTCCTCGGTCTGCTTCTTGTGCGGCTTGGTGAAGAGCTGCTGGGTCGGGCTGACCTCGACCAGGTGCCCCTCGTAGAAGAACGCGGTCGTGTCCGACACCCGGGCGGCCTGCTGCATGTTGTGGGTGACGATCACGATCGTGTAGTCGCGCTTCAGGTCGCCGATCAGGTCCTCGATCGCGTTGGTCGATTTCGGGTCCAGGGCGCTGGCCGGCTCGTCCATCAGGAGCACCTGCGGGTCGGTCGCCAGGGCGCGGGCGATGCACAGCCGTTGTTGCTGGCCGCCGGAGAGCGCCAGCGCCGAGGCGGAGAGCCGGTCCTTGACCTCCGGCCACAGCGCCGCCTTGCGGAGGCAGGTCTCGACGATCCCGTCGAGGGTGGCCCGGTCGCGCTGGCCGGCCACCCGCGGGCCGAAGGCCACGTTCTCGTAGATCGACTTCGGGAACGGGTTGGACTTCTGGAACACCATCCCGACCCGCCGCCGCAGCTCGACCGTGTTGACGTCCGAGGCGTAGATCTCCCGGCCGTCCAGGCTGATGTCGCCGGTGTGCCGGGTGCCGTCGATCAGGTCGTTCATCCGGTTCAACAGCCGCAGCAGGGTGGACTTGCCGCACCCGCTGGGGCCGATGAACGCCACGACGGAGCGTTCCGGGATGGTCAGGTTGACGTCGAAGAGGGCTTGCTTGCCGGGGTACCAGAAGTTCACCTTCTCGACGGTGAACTTGGACCGGGCGGCCGACCGGTCCGCGGTCGCCGGCGCGGCGGACGCCCGATTGGTGAAGATATCGGAGAACAGCCGAGACACGGGACGGGTCTCCGCTCGGGCCGGGGAGGGCGGCAGGGTTGTTGTACCGTCCGAGTGTGAAGAAATTGAGTAGACGGCGGTACTCGGCAGAAGAGAAGAGGAGAGGGGGAGAAGAGGAGAAGGGGAGACGAAGACAGCGGTTCTGTCTCCTCTTCTCCCCCTCTCCCCTTCTCCCCCTCTCGTATTCCCCAAAGTCCGGCTAGTGTCCTGAGTCAGAAGTCCGTTGAATAACCCTGTTCGCTGGCCGGACGCGGTTCGTTGGATAGTGCCTCCGAGCAATGGGAGGCACTATGGCACGCCCGAAACCCGAACTGGTTCTGTCCGACGACGAGCGGGACA
>DASSAT010000364.1:0-3892 GCA_035699305.1 Fimbriiglobus sp.
GCCGGGGGCTGCGGACCGGTGCGTCATTCTTTCAGGTCGGTCTCGGTGTACAGGGTGAACCCCTGGCCCCGGAGGGCGGCGGCGCCGCTCTCGAAGTCATCGACGTGGATGGCCAGCGCGGTGTTGCCCCCCGGGCCGACCCCGATCAGCAGCGGGTAGGCGTAGTTGATGTCGATCTCGCCGCTCATCAACGCCTTGGTGATGGTCAACAGCGGCTGGTCGTTGTCCGGCAGTTTGACCACCAGCAGGTCGCTCTCGGCGAACGGCAGCCGGGCCTGCTTGAGCAACTCGTAGCCGCGCTCGTAGTCGCTGGGAACGAGCCGGATGATGGCGCAGTCGGCCGTCTCGATGACGGTGATCGAGACGATGCGGACCTTGGCCGTCTCGAACCGGCGGACCAGGTCGAGCATCGCCCCCATCCGGTTGGCCAGGAAGACGTTGAACTGGCGGACGCTCGGCCAGTCCCGGCCCCGCGCGGTGGCGAACCCTACTCCATCGCCGGCCTCGTCGCCGTGAGTCATGCATCATTCCCCAAGTTCCCGGACGGCCAGAGTTTACCCGAAACCGCCCGCCAGCTCAACCCCTGGGACCGCGGCCGTCCCGGCCGCTCGGGCGACACCGGTTCAGGGCATGCGGGTGTTGCCCGCAGCCCCGGACCCGCGGAGCAAGAGCGGCCGGGACGGCCGCGGTCCCAGGGACAACCCTTGACGGGACGGGTCGCGTGCCGTCCACTATGTCAACCCGGGGCCGACTCCCACCTTCTCCCTATCTCTGGTGTCCCATGCCGACCCGCCGCACCTTCGCCAAGACCGTCGCCGCGCTGTCCGCCGCCAGCTACGCCCGCGCCCTCGGGGCCAACGACCGCATCCGGGTCGGGTTCATCGGCGTCGGCAACCGCGGCGACCAACTCCTCGACGCTTTCCTGCCGCACGCGGACTGCCAGGTCGTCGCCCTGTGCGACGTGTACGAGCCGTACCTGCCGGCCGCGAACAAGAAGGCCGGCGGGTCGGCCAAGCTGCTCAGGGACTACCGCGAGCTGATCGGGCTTAAAGACGTGGACGCGGTGGTGATCGCCACCCCGGACCACTGGCACGCGCTGACGTTCGTGGACGCCTGCCGGGCCGGCAAGGACGTGTACGTCGAGAAGCCGGTCAGCCTGACGATCGGCGAGGGGCGGGTCATGTGCCGGGTCGCCGACGAGACCAAGCGCGTCACCCAGGTCGGGTTCCACCGGCGAAGCACGCCGTTCGTCCGCGAGGCGGTCGAGTTGGTCCGCGGCGGGGGCATCGGCAAGGTGTCGGTGTGCCAGTCGTTCTTCCACCGCAACGAGACGCCGATGGGCATCGGCCCGGCGAACCCCGCGAAGCCGCCGGCCGGGCTGGACTGGGACCGGTGGCTGGGGCCGGCGCCGGAGGCGGCGTACCGCACGAACAGCGCGCTGTACAAGTTCCGCTGGTTCCCGCACTACTCCGGCGGGCAGATCACCAACATGGGGGCGCACTACCTGGACGTCTTCCAGTGGGCGCTCGGCCAGGACGCGCCGAAGGCGGTCGCCTGCCTGGGCGGCAACTACGCGGTGAACGACGGCCGAGAG
Organism: Fimbriiglobus sp.; assembly: GCA_035699305.1. GTDB lineage: Bacteria > Planctomycetota > Planctomycetia > Gemmatales > Gemmataceae > DASSAT01. The sequence continues at coordinate 1,595 of DASSAT010000364.1, forward strand.
ATCCCCGACACCCTTCAGGCGGTGTGGCAGTACGACGGCTGCCTGGTGACGTTCAGCCAGTTCAACGGCAACGGCGCGCCGGGCAACACCAAGGGGTGGTCGATGATGATCCGCGGCAGCAAGGGGACGCTGCTGCTGGCGGACGGGGCGGCCGGCTACGAGATCGTGCCGGAGAGCGTGCGGTTGGAGGAGCTGCCGGCGCTCAGCCCGATCGCGCGGGCGGAGAACCGCCGCCAGGGCCGGGCGGTGAAGCCGGCCGGCAAGCCGCGCGCGGTCAAGGGGGCGGCCGAGACGGCGACCCTGCACGCCCGGAACTTCCTCGACTGCGTGAAGACCCGCAAGCCGACGCACTGCCCGGTTGAGACCGGCCACCGCTCGACGACGGCGACGCTCCTGGGCAAGCTGGCGCTGGAGCGGCGGCGGGTGCTGACCTGGGACGCCAAGGCCGAGCGCGTCACCGACGACGAGGCGGCGAACAAGCTCTTGACCTACGAGTACCGCAAGCCGTGGAAGCTGGGGTAGAATAACGGTGGAGGTGTGAGATGCTGACCGCAATCTTCAGCGAGGCGGACACGGAACGGGCCATGGCGATCTGGGAGGAGTACCAGAAGACGCACGACCTGTCGGCGTTCCACGAGCAGGCGGCGGGGGTGGACCCACACACCGGCGAGGTGTTCGTCGGCGGCCGGTTCGCCGGCGACCTCATCGACCGGCTCCGGGCCGAGGGGCGTTGGCGGCCGCTCGTCGTGTTCCGCGTCGGGTTTCCGTATTACGCACGGGCACGAGGAGGCCGCCGGTGGTCCAAGGGGCACTGAGGCCGCGGGGCACGCCGGTCGTCCCGATCGAGGTGGCAGGCCAGACTTTCGAGGCTATCCTCGACACCGGCTTCGAAGGGGGGCTACAACTCCCGGACGTGTTCCAACCGATCGTCGGCGGGAACTTTGTCATCCGCGAACCGATCCAGTACGGGGACGGGAGCATCGGTCACGTAGACGTGTACGAAGTCACGGTCCGGTTTGACGGCGAGGACCAGGTCCTGCGGACTCAGTTCGCCGGGTCCGATGAACTCATCCTCGGGATCGAGGCGCTCAAGGACTACCGCCTCGAAATCAACTTCGTCGCCAGATCGGTCCTCCTGGAACGAGTGGCACCCACACCCTGATCGATCGAACCCCAGCCGGGATTCTTCTTTTCCCCCCTCCCGGTACGATGAACCCGGCCCGGACCGGTCGTGTCCAAGATACGGCGACGCCCGTTTGTGGGGGCGTGCCGAACCCCAGGAGTTCTTTCCATGTCCGCGATTGCCCTCAAGTTGCCCGACGGGTCCGTCCGCCAGGTCCCCGCCGGCACCCGGCCCCGCGAGGTGGCCGAGTCGATCGGTAAGCGACTCGCCGCCGCCGCCGTGGCCGCCAAGGTGAACGGCTCCATAGTTGATCTGGAACGAGAGCTGCCGCCCGAGCCGGCGGAAGCCTCCTTCCAACTGCTGACCGACCGGGACCCCGAGGCGCTCGACGTGCTGCGGCACTCCTGCGCCCACGTCATGGCCCGCGCGGTGATGCGGCTCTTCCCCGGCACTCAGCTCGCCTTCGGCCCGACCATCGAGAACGGCTTCTACTACGACATCGACTCCCCCACCCCGATCCGCGAAGAGGACTTCCCCCGGATCGAGGAGGAGATGCGGAAGATCGTCAAGGACGCGGAGCCGTTCGAGCGGTTCGAGCGGCCGACCCCGGAGGGCCGGCAACTCGTCGCCGACCTGAAACAGGGCTACAAGGTCGAGCACATCGACGATGAGCTGAAGAAGTACCCAACCGTCAGCTTCTATCGGCAGGGGGAGTTCATCGACCTCTGCCGCGGGCCGCACATCCCGCACGCCGGGCGGATCGGCGCGTTCAAGCTGCTCAGCATCGCCGGGGCGTACTGGAAGAACGACCACACCCGCAAGCAGCTCCAGCGGCTCTACGGCACCGCGTTCTTCGACCAGAAGGCACTCGACGCCTACGTCACCCAGGTCGAGGAGGCGAAGAAGCGCGACCACCGCGTCCTCGGCAAGCAGTTGAAGCTGTTCACCATCAGCCAGCAGGCCGGCCAGGGGATGATCCTGTGGATGCCGAAGGGGGCGACCGTCCGGCACCTGCTGGAGTCGTTCATCCGCGGCGAGCTTATCAAGCGCGGCTACCAGCCGGTGTACACGCCGCACATCGGCAACCTGAACCTGTACCGCACCAGCGGCCACTTTCCGTACTACGCGGACGCGCAGTTCCCGCCGATGTACATGAACCCGCTGGCCCAGTCCGC
>DASSAT010000365.1:0-5125 GCA_035699305.1 Fimbriiglobus sp.
GTCAACAGGGGGCTAACGCCCCCCGCTCGCCGGGTTGGTCGGGTCAGCCGGCTTCGGCGGGCTTAACAGCAGGTCGAACAGCGGGTGCTTCGTCGAGAGCAGCAGCACGTCGCGCGTGTCGCTCAGGAGCAACTGATACGCCTTGAGCTTCTGCAGGAAGGCGTAAAACTCGCGGTCCCGGGCGTGGGCATCGTTGCGGATCTTGTCCGCCTCCACGTCGGCCTGGCCCTCGACGATCTGCTTCTTCGCCTTCGCGTCGGCCTCGATGGTGCGGGCCTCCTTCTCGGCGGCACTGAGAATGTCCGCGGCGCGCTGGCGGCCCTCGCTCTCATAGTCGGCGACCTTCCGCGCCCGCTCGCTGCGGATGCGCTCGGCGATGCTCGCCCGCACCGCCTCGGGGTAGCTGAACCGCCGTAGCCGCAGGTCCACGATCTCGATGCCGTACTCGGAGCGCACCCGCTCGCGGATCGCCTCGGAGTTCCCGTCCTCGCCGAGCAGCTGCCTGCGGAGCTTCTCCGACCGCGCGTCGATGGCCTTTTCGTCGGCCACCGTGATCAGGTCGTCCAGCGGCATGTTGCTGATAACCGACGCCAGCCGGCCGCTGATCCGCGGGCTGAGCACCCGCCGGGCCTGCTCGGCGGTGCCGACGGTACGGACGAACCGGTCGGCCGCGGCCGCGTCCGGGATGCGCCAGGTCACGAACGCATCGACGGCCAGGGTCTTATCGACGGTCTTCTGCGTCGGGTCGCGGGTCAGGGACTCGACGGCCGGCAGGTCGAACGCCTGGAGGCGGCGGTCGATGCGCAGCACCGCGTCGATCGGCCACGGGGCCTTCAGGTGCAGCCCGGCGTCGGTGGCGCCATCGCGGGTGGCGACCGGCTCGCCGAACCGGGTGACGTAGGCGTACTCGGCGTAGTCCACTGAATAGAACGCCGTCCGCGCCCAGAGGAGCAGGACGATCGGAAGGGCGATTAAGAGGAGGTAGCGTTTCATCAGGTGGCTCGCTTTTACCTAACCCCCCGGCCCCCTTCCCTAAGAGGGAAGGGGGAGAACGAGGGCCATCGGTCTTTGTCTTACTCCCCCCCCCACTTCGGGGAGGGGCCGGGGGAGGGGTTGTCTTCCGATCACGGCTCCCTCTGGTCCGGCCCGCGCGGCGGGAATGCGACCGGCGGCAGCGTCGGCGTCTGGGGGTCCATCAGGAACAGGTGCCGCCGGCCGGGCAGGTCGGCGGCGTCGATGAGCACCTTGTCCCGGCCGCGGAGCACTTGCACCACCGCGTCCAGCGACAGCCGCAGGTCCGTGAGAAAGCGGCGCGACGCCAGCAACTCCCGCCGCTTGCTCTCGAACTCTCGTTCCGCGGACAGCCGGTCCTGCCCGGCGCGCAACTTCGACTCTAGCTCGGACTTCAGCCGCACCTCGTCCTCCGGCGGCAGCGCCGAGCGGGCCGCCGCCCACGACAGGAACACGTCCCGGGCGGCGGTCGCCTCGGCGACCTTCGCGGCCGCCGCGGCCTCGGCCTGCCGGACCATGCGCAGTGCTTCTTCCCCGGCCCGGCGGCGCGTCCGGGTGGCCTCGGCCTCGGCCTCGTTGACAGCCTTGTCCCGCCGCTGGATCGCCTCCGCGACCTGGTGGTACGACGCCACCACCTCCTGCGGCGGGTGCAGGTCGTGGACGGTCAGGCCGCGCAACTCGACGCCGAGTCCGTCCGGGGCGACTTCGGCCAGCCGGTCGCGCAGCCGGGCCTCCGCCCGCGCCTCGAAGGTGGCACGGTTCGCGGTGAGTAGGTCGAGGAACGGCTGCCCGGCGGTCAGCTCGCGGAACACCGACTCGACCGCGGAGCGGATCACCGCGTCCACGTCGCGGGTGCCGAAGAGGTACTGCCGCGGGTCGGAGACGGTGTAGCGGACCGTCGCCAGCAGTTCGACGAGGTTGCCGTCGCCGGTGATGAGCAGCGACTCGTCGGTCAGCCGGGCGATCCCCTCGGCGTGGGCGGCTGACCACGTGGCGTCCGACCCGCGGAGCTTCTGCTGCTCGGTGCGAGCCTGCTGAAGCAGTTTCAGTTTCTCTTCGGACAGCGTTCGGAACCCGACCTCGACGACGCGCGTCTCGGCCGGGCGCAGCTTCGACACGGTCTCGACCGGCCACGGGAAGCGGACGTGCAGCCCCGGCGGCAGGTTAGCGCGGACGGCGCCGAACCGCTGCACCACCCCGACCTCGTCGGCGTTCACCTGCACCAGCCCGGAGAGTAGCCACCCGACGAGGAGCAACCCCACGACGGCCGCGGCGATCGGCTTCCATCGGTGCGCCACCTCATGCAGCAAATCATCTGCGCTGAGACGGCCGACCCACGCATCGGCGGATCGGAACGCATCCCGAACTCGGCGGGCGGTCGGGCTGTCGGCGGTCCGCTCGAACGCCAGCAGCCGCATCGAGTTCACCAGCACTGCCAGCGAGCCGATCTGGTGGTACAGCACCGCCACCAGCGGCGACATCTCGTACCACGCAGCCGACCGGGCGAACAGTGGCCACAGCCAGCCGGTCAGCACGACGCCGGCGAGGTTCACCCCGAACCCGAACCAGAGGATGTTCTGATGGATGATACGGGCCGTCTGTCGGGACAGTCGCACGAGCAGCGGCAGCGGGCGGAGCGGGTCGCCCATCATGACCACGTCGCCGGCCTCGGCGGCGATCTCGGTGCCGGACCCGATGGCGATGCCAACGGAGGCACGAGCGAGCGCCGGGGCGTCGTTGATGCCGTCGCCGACGAAGGCGGTGAGGCGTGAGGGCGTGAGGGCGTGAGGGCGTGAGGGATCGTTGTCTTGTTCCCTCCCCCCTTGGGGGGGAGGGTTAGGGTGGGGGGTGAGTCGAGCGACCCACTCCGCCTTCTGCGCGGGCAGCAACTCGGCGTGGACCTCGGTCAGCGGCAGTTGTGCCGCGACGGCCCGCGCCACCGGCTCGCGATCGCCGGTCAGCAGTGCAATGGGTGCGATACCCAGGTCGCGCAGGTCGGCCAGCACGCCCGCGGCCTCCGACCGCAGACGGTCCCGCGCCCCGACGGCGCCGATCACGACGCTATCCCGCGCTACCAGCAGCGACGTTTGCCCCGCCGCGTCGAGTTGTTCCAGCAGTGGAGCCGCCGCGTCGGGGATCGCGATGCCGCGCTCTTCGAGAAGTCGCCGGGTGCCGACGACCACCGCTGACCGGCCGACCGCCGCCGTCACGCCGGCGCCGGGTTGAGCCTGGAACGCACCGACCTCATCCAGCGGTAGGTTCCGTCGTCGGGCCTCGTCCACAACGAGCCGGGCGATGGGATGTTCGCTGGCTTGCTCGGCCGACGCCGCAGTTCGTAGCAGTTCGTCGGCCGTCACCCCGAGCGGGAGTACGTCGCCGAGTTCGAGCTTACCCTCGGTCAGGGTGCCGGTCTTGTCGAAGGCGAACGCGGTGACGCCGGCCAGCCGCTCCAGCGCGGAGCCGCCCTTGATGAGCACGCCGGTCCCGGCGAGCCGGCCCAGCGCGGCGACCACCGCGGCCGGGGTCGCCAGGATCAGCGGGCACGGGCACGCCACCACCAGTACCGCCAGCGCGGGGTACGCCGCCACCCGCGCCGCCGACCAGAAGCCGAGCGGCCGTCCGTCCGGGCCGACCGGCCCCGATTGCATGTAGACATGAAACGCGAACGTCACCAGCGTCAGCAGCAGTACCGCCGGCAGGAAGTACCGCGCCATCCGGTCGGCCAGCCGCTCCTGGCTTCCCTTGTCTTTCAGGGCCGCGGCGGTGAACTCGATCACTTGCCCGGCGACCGTCTGCTTCGCCACCTTCTTCGCTTCGACGGTCAGCGCCCCGAGTTGGTTGACGCTGCCGGCCAGCACCTCGTCGCCCGGCCCCTTGTCGATGGGGACGCTCTCACCCGTCAGCGCCGACGTGTCCAGCGTCGAGCGGCCGTCGAGGACGACACCGTCCGCCGGGACTTTGCCACCCGGCTTCACAACCACTTTGTCGCCGACCTGGAGTTCGGTGGTGAAGACCCGCACCTCCTGGCCGTCGCGCAGCACCCAGCAGCGCGTCGGGAACAACTCAGCGAGCTTGCGCAGGGCGCGCTGGGTGCGGTCGAACGTGACGGCTTCGAGGCACTCGCCGACTAGCGCGATGACCACCACCTCGGCGGCGACCAGCGGCTCCCCGATGAGGATGGCGGCAATCGTGGCGACGGCAATCGCCAGGTCGGCGCCGACCTTCCCCTCGGTCAGCCGTTCGAGGGAGCCGTAGAGCGCCTTGGCGCCGCCGATCACCGCGGCGATGAGGGCGAAGCGGAAGCCGTACACCTCGCGGGAGCGCCAGGACGGCAGGTCGAGGCCGAGGGTGCGCAGCCAGTCGGCCAGCGGCGGCCACAGGTCGGCGACGAGCAGCCCGGCGACGACGGCGGTGAGCAGGTACAGGCCGAGGGCGGGGCGCGGCGCGAACGGCTGGTCGGCGGGGTCGAACTCGCGGTGCATGGGCAGGCCGGCCGGGTGGGAGATGCGCTCAGGCTAAGGCGATGAGGAAGCGCTGTCAAGGAACGGACCGGCCGGGATGAAGACATTCACCACAAAGGCACAAAGATCACACAAAGGAGACACAAATAGGAGTTACGCAGTTGATGGCTTTTGTACACTAATTTGGCGTCTGGATTTGAGGCCCGCTATTTACCGCTGCAATCTACGCCTCAACAAACTACTGTACAAAAACCATCAACTGCGTAACTCCTAACAAAGAGAAGAGAAGAAACCCTGTCTTCCTTTGTGTCTCCTTTGTGTGACCTTTGTGCCTTTGTGGTGAATGTACCTCGTCGAACTTTCAACCACTCACCTTTGCAGCGCCTTGCGGCACTCCGCGAGCGCCGTCAGCGCGTAGGCGGTCGCCACGACCGGATCGTTCTCGCGGACCAGATCGACCGGGTTCGCCCAGGAGCCGTCCGGCCTCTGCTTCGCCAGCAGCGCCTCGGTGAGCGGTTCGGCCCACGGTCCGCGGTTGGTCACCTTCACCCCGCAGTGGCGGAACGTCTTGGCCACCGAGCGGGCGTAGTAGAAGTAGACCGCGTTGCGGTTCGGCTCGTGGGTCGGGATGTAGGTACCCGGGTGCTTGTCGG
>DASSAT010000366.1:0-5275 GCA_035699305.1 Fimbriiglobus sp.
GCGAAACGTCCGGCCGCTGAGAAGCCACCCCCTCGCTGCCGCTCGGGGTTCGCCGGGCACGGCCCGTTATCGCAGTGGGGCGAAGAAAGTCGCATTTGTCACTGGCGACCGCGTTGGAAAATGTTACCCTTTGAACTTCGCCGGAGCGGCGCCGGTCGCGAGCGGGACGGAGCCTGCGGGTTCACGGTCACCTTCTGACTGGTGTGGGCATGACTCCGACAGAGACTCCGGGCCGCCAGCGGGTGCCGGCGGCGTTTCGCACCGGGTTTGTCGCGGCGGTCATGATTGTGACGTTCGGCGGCCCACAGGCGTCGGCCCAGTTCACGCCGGGCAACATCGTCGTCCTGCGCATCGGCAACGGAACGTCCATATCATCAGGTGCGGCCGCGCCGGGTACACTGATCGAGATCAATTCCGCGACCGGCGTGCCGACCGGGTCCGTGGTCGCGCTGCCGATCGCGACGGCGGCGAACAGTGGCGGGATCACGTTCAGCATATCCACGACCACGGCTGCCTCCCTGCACCGCTCGACCGACGGGACGTTCCTCAACGTCGCCGGGTACGACGCACCGGTCGGAAGTGCCGGTGTGGCGAGCTCGGCGTCATTTGCGACCAACCGCACCATCGCCCAGATCGGGTCGTCCGGGGCGGTGAGCACTCAACGGCTGACAGACACTAGCTACAGCGGGGGCGACGTGCGGGCGGTCATCTCGAACGGAACCCAGTACTGGCTCGGTGGGGATGCCAGTTCCACCGCTGACCGGGGCGTCCGCTTTGTCGCCAACAACTCGGCGGCCAGCAGCACCCGGCTGGTCAACGCGAACGTCCGTGACGTGAACATCTTCAACAACCGGCTATTCGACTCGACTTCGACCGCGATCAGCGTCGTGGGCGGAAGTCCGCCACCGACCAGCGGCACGCAGACCCCTATCCCCGTGACGAACGGGAGCAACATTAACGGGTTCGTGTTCTTTGATCGGGACGCCGGGGTCGGAGACGCGAGTCTCGGCGGGTTGGACACGCTTTACTTCGCTGACGGAAGCAACATCATCAAGCTGGAGTTCTCCGGCTCCTCCTGGATTAACAAGGGGATCTTCAACTCCAACAACCTCGGCAACGTGCTCTTCGGCCTGACCGGTGCCCTGAACGGCGGCACCGTCGAGCTGTTCGCCACGGACACGAGCGCGAGCGGATCGCTGGCCAAGATCACGGACACCTCGACATTCGGGACCGACATGATTGCAACCGATATGTGGAGCCTCACCGCCGGGGCGAACTTCACCTTCCGCGGCGTGGACTTCGCGCCGACCCCCGTGCCGGAGCCGGCAACAGTCCTCGCCGTCGTGGCCATCGGACTCGGCCTGGCCCGCCTGCGGCGTCGGAAGACCTCTGCCGGCCGACCGACGGCGTGACCCAGGCGCCGGTGACGAAGTACCGCACCGAGGTGGTGACGAGGGTAGAATAGACTCGGCGAACCGAAGGAGTGTGTGTCATGCCGGTAGCCGAGTTCCTGAACAACTTCCGGTCCGCCTCGCTGTTCTTGGCCCCGTGGGAGAGCGCGAACGGCGCGCCGCCGTCGCCGGAGCAACTCGCCGACGTGAGGAAGTATTCCGCGCTGTGGCTCACCCCCGACGCGGTGAAGGGGTTCGACACGTCGGTGTTCTATAGCCTCACCCCCGAGCAGAAGCGGGACCTGGACGCCGACATCGCGGGGTTCCGCACGATCGCCGAGCAGGTCCCGGCTGACCAGCCCGCGACCGAGGAGCAAGTGATCGCGGCGCGCAAGCAGTTCCTGGCCATCTACCGAGTCGTCGGGCGATACCTCTTTGACGATGAGAGCCTGCGGGTCGTCAAGGCCGCCAAGGACGTGATGGCGGCGGACTGGTTCCCGAAGTTCGTCGTCGGGTTCGATTACCGACTGGGGGACGATTGGAGCGGGGACCCGGCCGTCTGGGTCTGGATGATCGGGACCGACGAGGCGGCCGAGCGGGATCAACTCTACGAGTGGCTCGACCCTCTGAGGCAGGCGATCATCGAGCGACTCGATGCCGAGGGGATCGGTCGGTTGGTGTATCTCAACTTTCGCACGGTGAGCGAGCAGCGGGAGCAACTCGAAGGCGTTGAGGAATGAACCCGCTACTCCTGCTCGAACAGGCCGAGCGGCTGATGGGCGCCGGGCCGGGGCGGCCTCGGCAGGCGGACCTGCGACGGGCCGTATCCGCCGCTTACTACGCCTTGTTCCACTTACTCATCCGCGATGGGACACGCCGGGTCACGGCGGACGACGGCCTGCGATCGTCTGTCGCACGGGTATACAGTCACGGCGAGATGAGGGCGGCTTCCGTAGCCCTCGTTCAGAACACCCTTCCCCGAGCCATTCGCAGCCTCGTGTCGTCCGTCCCGGACGACCTGCATTCCGTCGCACAAGCTCTCATCGACCTCCAGGAGGACCGCCACCGGGCCGATTACGACCTTCGCCCGGCGGGCGGATTTACCCGGGAGATGGCCCGCGTCCGAATCCGCCAGACCCGCGACGCCTTCGTTGCGTGGGAGCGAGTGCGGACAGACCCGGCGGCTGAGGTCTACCTGATCGCCATGCTGCTCCACCAGAAACTGGGCCGCTGACGGACCGGCCTACTCCGCGAACCCGTGCTGCTTGCGGTGGTACGGGCCGTCGTAGTCGATGGTGGACTTGAACCGCTCGTGCCGGCCGTCGCCCGCGTGCGGCTTCACCTTCGCCAGCAGCTTCTCCAACTCCTCGCCGACCATCGGCTTGAACGCCCGCGCGGTGGCGACGTTCTTCCTCAGGTCGTCCATCGACACCATCCCGACCACGATCGCCGCCACCCGCTGCGATAGCGCGAACCGGTGCGCCTCCTCGGCCGTGCACAGCCCCTCCTTGACGAGCCGCCCCTCCCCGCCGGCCAGCGTCTTCATCCCGATCACCGCCGTCCCCTGCTTCTCCGCCGCCGGGATCACCTGCTGCGCGAAGCTGCGGTAGAAGTGGTCGCAGACGTTGATCGGCATCTGCGCCGTGTCCCACCGGTGCACCGGCATCATCTTCAGGTGGATGTGCGGCGACTTGTGCCCGGTGAACCCGACGAACCGGACCTTCCCCTCCTTCTGAATCTTCAACAACTCGGCCAGCCCGCCCTTCTCGACCACCCACTCGGGGTCGTTGTCCCAGTTGATCTCGTGCATCTGCACCAGGTCGAGGACGTCCGTCTTCATTCGCCGCAGGCTGTCCTCGATCTGCGAGCGGACCTCCTTGGCCTCCCGGGAGCAGACCTTGGTCATCAAGAAGCACTTCTTCCGCCACTTGCCGCCATCGGCCGCGAGAGCTTGGCCCATCACCTCCTCGCTGCCGCCGTCGTGGTAGTCCCAGCAGTTGTCGAAGAAGGTCATCCCCTCATCGAGGGCGACGTGCATGATCTTGACCGCCTCGGCCTTGTCCTTGATCGAGCCGATGTGCCAGCCGCCCAGGGCCATGATCGAGACATTGACCCCGGTCTTGCCGAGCGGGCGGGTGGGCAGGCCGGTCTTGCCGGCGTCGTCCTGGCCGGCAGCTTCGCCCGCCAGCCCGACGGCGGCGGTGGCGGCCAGCCCGGCTTGCAGGAACTCGCGGCGGGTTTCGTCAGCGGCGGACATGGGGTGGCCTCCCTGGGGGTGCGGAGCGATCCTCGGGGCGCCCTGATGATAGCAAAGCGGTGAGTGGTGAGCCAGAAAGCGGTGAGCAGTGAGCGGTGAGCGATGAGCGGTGAGCGGTGAGCGATGAGCCAGAAGAACTGGGTTCGGCTCACCGCTCAAAGCTCGCCGCTCACCGCTTCTCAGGACGGGGCGTAACCTCGTTCGGCCCGGGCCGGAAGGTTCGAGCCGTGACGAACCACGGGCCGGAGAAACCGCATCGGCGCCAGACAGGGTTGCAATCCGGAACTATATTTCGGCAGCCCGCGCTATGCCCGGCGCGGTCCTTCTGGTTCCACCTGGCCGAGAACCTGCCGGGACAGTCCGTCATGAGCATCTGCCCGAGCTGCCAGTCCCCCGCCCCCGCCGGGGCCGCGGTGTGTGCGGAATGCGGGGAGCGGTTGGGCGAATCGCCCCGGCCGCCGACCACGGTGGTGAGCCGATCGTACACCCCGTCCGGCGGCGAGCCGACGCCGATCGTCCAGACCCCGCCGCCGGCGGCGCTGCCGGCGCCGATGGTCGAGCCGATCATCACGGAGCCGCTCGACCCGGTGCCGGTCAGCCTGTCCGGGTCGGTCCTGACCCGCGGACTGGCGGACTACCCCTCGGACCCCGGGTCCGGGGTGGCGACCGCCGCCGTCACCCTCCGGGAGCCGACCCCGGCCGGGGTGGCCCCGCCGACGGTGCTCGGCACGGCCGTCGGGTCGGGGGCGACCCGGGTGCCGCCGGCCGAGCCGCGGCTGGTGGTCGTCCGCGGGGAGCGGCTCAACGTCGCCTACCCGATCCTCGCCGGCAAGAACTACGTCGGCCGCTGCGCCGACCGGCCGGTGGACATCGACCTGGACGGCCAGGAGCCGGTCGAGCGGATCTGGACCTCCCGCCAGCACGCCGTCCTAACCTGGGACCGCGGGACGCTGGTCCTCGAAGACCTCAACAGCCTCAACGGGACGTTCGTCAACCGCGTCCGCATCCACCCCGGCCACCGCCAGGTGCTCCAGCCCGGGGACGTGGTCCAGATCGGCACCGTCCAGGTGCGGGTGGTCCTCTGACAGCGGTGAGCTTTGAGCGGTGAGCGGTGAGCGGTGAGCGGTGAGCGGTGAGCGATGAGCGGTGAGCAAGACAAGGGGCTTCTGTCCGGCTCGCCGCTCACCGCTCACCGCTCATAGCTTTTCCGACCGGGCGCGGGTTGCCCACCGCTGGCCACCAACTACCCCGCGGCGAGCGGTGATCCAGACGGAAGAGCTTGTCTGGCTCACCGCTCATAGCTCATAGCTCACCGCTGGCGAAGCCGCTCACCGCTCACCGCCGCGAAGCGATCGGCACCCGGTTTGCTCCTCCGACGGCGACCCACCCCGCCGGAGAAGTGACCGATGCCCCGTCGCCGCGCCGCGTTCACCCTCATTGAACTGCTGGTGGTGATCGCCATCATCGCCATCCTGATCGGGCTGCTCTTGCCCGCGGTGCAGAAGGTGCGCGAGGCCGCCGCCCGCACCCAGTGCATGAACAACCTCAAGCAGATCGGCCTGGCCCTGCACAACTACCACGACGCCCGGCAGATGTTTCCGCCCGGGTTCACTGCCGTCGCCGGCCC
>DASSAT010000367.1:0-4418 GCA_035699305.1 Fimbriiglobus sp.
GGGGAGGGAACCAGAGGGCCAGCCGCAACAATGAGACTGAAAATGCTCTAGCAGGGGTGGGTCAGGCGAGTCTTCGCCGGCCGTCACGGCTTCAGGTCGAAGTCGTGGACCGTCTTGTCCGCGCTGACGTTGGCCGTCAGCCCGGACGTGTCGGTGCTGTGGTACTTCGCCGGGATGTTCTTCACCTTCTTGTAGTAGGGGTTCGGGAGGCCGCCCTTGGACTCGTCCACGAGGTACGGCGGCGTCACGACGACCTTGTACTCCCCCGCGAACAGGCTGGCCTTGTATGTCCCGTCCGGCCTGAGATCGACCTCCGCTCCGCGGCCGGTCCGGTCCTCGACGAACTGAACCGACCCCTCGGCCACCGGTTCGCCCTTGAACGTCACCTTGCCGGAGACGTCGATCGGCTTGTCCGTCGAGCCGCACCCGGCCGCCAGCAGGACAGCCGCACCGACCAGCGCCGCGGCGCGCGGAATGAATGTCATCACGGGCCTCCAATGCGCGGGACGGCGGTCAGGGGAGGTTGGTCACCACCTGGCCGTCGTTGATGTCCGTGCCGTACTGGAGCGTCAGCAGATCGACGGAGTCGCGGAGGAACGACACCGACCCGTCGCCGCGGAGCATCATGACGCCGCCGGTGTGGCCCGACGAGAGCGGCGTGTTGCAGTTCGGGTGCCGCTGCCAGTTGGCGGTGACCGGCGGGTTGGGCGTCTGGCGGACGGTGGTCAGGTTGAAGCACCGGCAGTCGGTGTCGCCGTTGCCGGTGGTGTGCGTTCCGGTGGCCGAGCACGTCCCGTTGCCGCTGGGGATTCGGCTGTTCTTTAAGCCCATCGTCGGCCCGCTGGCCGGCACCGCGGAGCGGCTCTGGGTGTTCCCCCGCAGGTACGCCGACTGCTCGCCGATGAGGTAGGTGTTCGACAGCCCGTCGGAGACGGCGCCGAACGTCCGCGCCTTGCCGCCGGGGAACGCCCCGCCGCCCGACCAGTGCGACGACCCCGGCGGCAGCGTCCGGTCGGTGGTCGGGTGGATGCTGCTCCCGGCCAGGGCGACGTAACTGGACCACTGGAACTCCCAGTTCCCGCTGCTCGGCGTGCCCTGCGTCTGCGTCGGCAGCAGGTTCGACGACGGGCACCGGTAGATCTTCGGCAGCAGGTCGCGGGCGATCACCCGCTTCTTGTCGTACTCGGAGACCGGGCTGGTGCTGGTCCCCATCCACCACGTCGAGCCTTGGGAGAACGCCCCGGTCCCCTGCGGCAGCGCCTTGTACGAGTTCCCCTGCTCGATGTACTCGGTCAGCGTCCACCACAACGTCGCCCCGTGCGTCCCGCCTCCCGGGAAATTGACCAGCGACTGCGGCGGCATACTGCTGTACGAGGACTCGTAGTTGTGGATGGCCAGCCCGATCTGCTTGAGGTTGTTGGAGCAACTCGTCCGGGCGGCGGCCTCGCGGACCTTCTGCACCGCGGGCAGGAGCAGGCCGATGAGGATGGCGATGATGGCGATCACCACCAGCAGCTCGATCAGCGTGAACGCCGACCGGCGGCCCGGGATGGTAGTGGTGGGCATCACGACTCCTGATGGGACGGGGGGAGCGGAAATGTGTGGACCCCACCTACGGTCTCCGACCGCTCGCACCCTGTCAAGAGCATGACGGCGGCCGATGCCCGGTTCTCATTTGTTGATCCGCAGGGAGTCGAAGTTGTGTTCCGTGTCTTCAGCCCGAAGGGCTGGGAGTCCTCAGCCCAGGGCGCAGCCCTGGGGAACGGGGCGGTGGTTCTTCCAGCCCGAAGGGCTGGGACAGGTGGCGTGTCCCAGCCCTTCGGGCTGGGGGCGCGTTGGACGGCTCTCCCCGGGGCGGTGCCCCGGGCTAAGGACTCCCAGCCCTTCGGGCTGAAGACCGGCGCGCGGGCAAGTCTTCCGCGACAACCTCGACAACCTGCGGGTCAGTAGACGCTCCCGGCGATCAGATCGCCTCCGGGCCGCGTTCGCCGGTGCGGATGCGGATGCAGTCCTCCAGCGGCAGGATGAAGATCTTGCCGTCGCCGATGCGCCCCTCGGGGCCGGTGCGGGCCGCCCCGATGATCGCGTTGACCGTCGGCTCGACGAAGTCCTCGTTGACCGCGATCTGTAGCTGCACCTTGCGGAGCATGTTCACCGTCAACTCGTGGCCGCGGTACACTTCCGACTGCCCCTTCTGACGGCCGAACCCTTGCACGTCCACCACTGTCAAGCGGAACACCTCCACCTCGTTGAGGGCTTCCTTCACCGCGTCCAGTTTCGACGGCTGAATGATGGCGAGGATGAGCTTCATGGCGGGGGTTCCGAAGCGATGGCACGCGGAGGACGCGGATTTCAGCGCGGATCACCGCGGATAAAAACAGGATTGAATCCCTGTCTTTCTATCCGCGTTTTATCCGCGCTGAAATCCGCGTCCTCCGCGTGCCATCGTCTGCTACTTGATGTCCGCCTCGAACTCGACGCGGTACGGCCGCAGCGCCGGCACCTCCGAGAGGGCCGCGAACGCCGCCCGCGCGTCGGCCTGGGTTGCCGCCCGCACCTTCACTACCAGATGTGTCGGCCCGGTCTGCTTCACCTCCGTCACCGTCGCCCGGCCGCGACAGGCGGCCCGTACCACCGCCTCCGGCGACGGCTCGCTGGCCTTCGGCTCCATCCCGCGGATGACCGTCACCGTCGGCGGCGGGTTGGCGAACGGGGCCGCGTCGCCGTCGGCGCGCTGCCAGGTCGGGCCGTCATCGGCCGTCGCCGACGTCTGGACCACGCCGGTCGCCGGCCGACTCTGGGCGATCACCGGCGGGTCGTCCGCACGCTCGACGACGGCCGGCGGCGGGCTGGGCGGCACCGGCACCGTGTTCACCGGCATCGGCTCCGCGATCGGCGTCGGCCCGTAGCGCAGCTCCGGCCGCGCGTCCGCCGACGACAGCCGGACGCCAGGCGCCGTGGTGGCGTCGGCGACGGCGCCGCGGACGTAGGCCGGCGGCCCGGCCGTCGGCGCGGGGCGGTACGGGTTCATCACCGGGACCGGGAACGCCCCGGGCGTCGCCCCGGTCTGGGAGTACCAGCTGGCCGACCCGCGCGGGTACTGCCCGGTCGGGGCGTACTGGTTGGCCCCCGGCGTCGTCGTCCCCCACCCGTACCAGCGGTATGCTGGCGGCCCCGCGTACACCCCGCCGGCGACTGGCCGCGCCACCGACTGCGGACGCGGTTGTATTGAGGTGGGAGCCTGCGACTGGGGATGCTGGAACGGCACTGCCGTCTCGGCCGGCTGACCGGTGATGAGGCCCTTCAGGTCCATCCAGGCGCCTTCGAGCAGGCCCGGCTCACGCGGCGGCGGCACCGACATCGTTCGCGGCATCGCCGTTCGGACCGGTCCGGTGCCCCACTGTGTCGGCGTGGCGCCGTAGGCCGGGCGGGTGGCCGGCTGCACGGGGGCCGCGGGCGGCTGGACTGAGACCGTCGCGCCGCCCTCTGGGGCGGCGCCGCGGCCGACCACCGTGCGGGCCGGCTCGTCGAGCACCTGCGGCGGCTTGAGGCGGGCGGCCGGGCCGGGCGGTTGGGCCAGGGCAAGGCCGCCGGTCAGGGCGAGCAGCCCCGCGGCGGCGCAGCCCCGCGTCGGGGTCAGGCGGAAGCGGCGGGGCGTGTGCGGGGTCTTGTCCACGGGTCCGATCCTTCTCTGGGGTCCGCTCGCTCAGCGGGCGGAGGGCCGGCCATTCCGTGACCGGGCCACGTTCAGCTATCGCCGCACGCTCGACCGCCTCGGCGCGGGGACCGGGGTGCGGGTGAACCCCGGCCGGCCGGCACCGGTCCCGGGACTGAGCCGCCCCGGCCCGACTCCGAACGTCACCGGATGTCCGGTCTGGAAGAGTTCGTTCCGCGGCAGCGGCACCCCGGCCGCGGGGATTTCCACGCCCTGCTCGGCGGTCGCCGCCTGGAGCGGCAGGTAGCCGATCCGCGACCCGCCGCCGAAACCCGTTGGCACCCCGAACCCGGCGCCGTAGGTCCGCGAACTGGCCCGTAGCCCAGGGCGGACGCCGAAGTAGTAGTCCACCGCGGGGTTCTGGCCGAGCAGCAGCCCCATGTACGGGCTGAGCGGCTGCGTCGCCCGGTCGTAGATGTTGGGCATGAACGAACTCGGCGGCGGCACGGCGGGGTAGGTCACGCCACTGCCGGGGTAGGTCGCCACCGGCGGCGGGACGGTCCCGGCTGGCGGGGATTGCCCGGCCGCCGCGCCGCCGATCGCCGTCGCGGTCAGTCCCAGGAGCCAGTTCCGCATGGTGTCGTACCTCGTGAGTCTGTCTCCCCTCCCCGCTTCGGGGAGGGGTTGACGGTCGTCACCTAACCCCCCGGCCCCCTTCCCTAAGAGGGAAGGGGGAGCCAAACCTCTGTCTCCCCTCCCCGCT
>DASSAT010000368.1:0-18624 GCA_035699305.1 Fimbriiglobus sp.
TCATGATCGCCGCCATCGCCTTCTCCATCGGCAACTGCACCGTCGTCACGACCGACTCGGACCTGTCCGCCGTCCCGGGCTTGGCCGTCGAGAACTGGGCGGCCTGACGTCACACCGCCGGCGTCCGGTTCGGGTCCGGCAACCGGCGCAGGCCCAGCGCCAGCATCACCCACGTCCAGCCGGTGAAGATCAGGTCGATCCCGACCAGTAGGCCGATCGCCCAGATTGCCGACTCCGGCCAATCCTGCCAGATCAGCACCCCCAGCACCACCGAGACCAGCCCGCTGACCACCTCCCAGCCCCAGTTGTGGAACCGCGTCGCCACGGCCACCACGACCCGGAAGATGCCGCCGATCAGGAACATGGCGGCCACCAACAACGTCAGGGTCGCCAGCGCCATCCCCGGCCTGCTGAGGATCAGGAACGCGAAGACCGCGTACAGCGCCCCGATCAGCAGGTGGACGAGCACCCCCTGCCACCGCCGCGACCAGACGGCGCTGGCGAACTCCGTCGCCGCCGCCAAGAGCGCGATCACAGCCAGCACCGTCACGGTCGCCAGCCCGGCGGCGAACGTCATCGCCACGGCCAGCATTCCCACGATGATCAACACGACCCCGAGGGCTAGGAACCAGCCCCAGTTCGACCGCAGGGAGGCGATCTCCTCACGGAGTGCGCCGACGAGCGGGCGGGGTTCAACGTCGGTAGCCATGGCGGATCCTCCGAGGTGAAAAGCCGAGGGGGCTCGCCCCGATGTTAGAGCATACGTCCGGGCGGTGTCCAGAAGATACCTGCCTGCACCCAACCTTGCCTGCCCGGCCGCGGCCGGTCACAATCCCGGCACCGACCCGCCGAGGACTCACCGATGGCCAAGCCCGCCGCCCGCGCCGCCGAACTGCGCAAGATCATCGACCATCACAACTACATGTATTACGTCGAGGCATGCCCGGAGATCTCCGACCGGGAGTTTGACCGGCTGCTCGAAGAGCTGCGCAAGATGGAGGCAGACCACCCCGAACTGCTCACCCCGGACAGCCCGACCCAGCGGGTCGGCGGCAAGCCGATCGACGAGTTCCAGACCGTCACCCACCGGCAGCCGATGCTGTCCATCGACAACACCTACAGCGCCGACGAGCTCCGCGAGTTCGACAAGTCCGTCCGCAAGGCCCTCGGCGGCGAGCCGGTCGTCTACGTCGTCGAGCTGAAGATCGACGGCGTCGCCATGTCGCTGACCTACGAGGACGGCCTGTTGACCGTCGGCGCCACCCGCGGCGACGGCGAGCGCGGCGACGACGTGACCCACAACCTCAAGACCATGCCGGAGGTGCCGCTGCGGCTGCACGCCGACAAGCCGCCGAAACTGTTCGAGGCCCGCGGCGAGGTATACATGACCCGCGAGGACCTCATCCGCATCAACCGCGCCCGCACCGAGCAGGGGAAGAAGCCCTACGAGAACTGCCGTAACCTGACCGCCGGATCGCTCAAGCAACTCGACCCCCGCCATACCGCCGAGCGACGGCTGCGCCTCTTCGCCTACGCCCTCGGGGCGACCGACGGGCTGATGGCGGACTCGCACATCGAGGTGCTGGGGCTATTGAAGAAACTCGGGTTCCCGGTCAACCCGCACTTCCGCAAGTGCGACACCATCGCCGAGGTGATCGAATACTGCGACTCCTGGGCCGAGCGCCGTCACGACCTGCCCTACGACACCGACGGCATGGTTATCAAGATCGACAGTCACGCCCAACGGCAGAAGCTCGGCTTCACCAGCAAGTTCCCGCGGTGGGCGCGGGCGTACAAGTTCGCCGCCGAGAAGGCGCTGACCCGGCTGGCCCGCGTCGTGGTCCAGGTCGGGCGGACCGGCAAGCTGACCCCGGTCGCCCACTTCGACCCGCCGGTGCGGCTGGCCGGCACCACCGTCAGCAAGGCCAGTCTGCACAACGCCGACGAGATGGAGCGGAAAGACATCCGCATCGGCGACATGGTCGTGGTCGAGAAGGCCGGCGAGATCATCCCGCAGGTGGTACGCGTCGAGACTGCGGCCCGCACCGGCGAGGAGAAGCCGTTTGTCTTCCCGAAGGAGTGCCCGATCTGCGGCTCGCCGACGAAGAGGGAGGAGGGCAGCCCGTTCTACTACTGCACCGCCCCGCGCGGCAAGTGCGGCGGGCAGCTCAAGCGCCAGATCATCCAGTTCGCGCGGCGGACCGCGATGGACATCGAAGGACTCGGAGACGCCATCGCCGACGAATTGCTCGCCGCGGACCTGATCGAGTCGCTGCCGGACCTGTACAGGCTGACCAAGGACGACCTGATGAAGGCTCGTCCGCCGAAGGACGCGAAGAAAGCCAAGGGGAAGTGGGCCGACAACCTGTTGGAAGGGGTCGCCGCCAGCAAGGACCGCGGGCTGGCCCGGTTCCTGGCCGGCCTCGGCGTGCCGATGGTCGCCGACAGCATGGCCGACGTGCTGGCGCAGGAGTTCCTCTCCATCGACGCGCTGTCGGACGCCAGCGAGGAGCGGCTGACGCAGGTGGAGGGCGTCGGCCCAGAGCGGGCGAAGGCGATCCACGGCTACTTCCGGACCGAGGCGGTCCGCAACATGATCGCGGATTTCAAGGACCTGGGGCTGAAGCTGACCGAGGCGAAGCGCGACGTGGCGGCGGCCGCGGGGGCGGTCGGCGGGGTGTCGCTGGCCGGCAAGACGCTGGTGGTAACGGGGACGCTCCAGAACTACGGCCGCCCGGAGATCGAGGGGCTGATCAAGGGCCTCGGCGGCAAGGCGTCCGGCAGCGTGTCGAAGAAGACCGACTACCTGATCGCCGGCGCGGACGCCGGCAGCAAGCTCGACAAGGCCCGTGAGCTGGGCGTGCCGGTGTTGACCGAGGCCGAGTTCGAGACGATGATCGGGAAGAAGTGACGGGAGGTGATGCGATGTCGAGAGCGGTGACGTCCCAATGGCCGGCGTTCCCGGTCCATCGGTTCACGGTGGATCAGTACCACCGGATGATCCAGACCGGAATCTTGAACGAGGACGACAACGTCGAATTGATCCGGGGGGTCATCGTCCCAAAAATGTCCAAGGGCAATCAACACGATACGGCGATCGAGTACATCGACGAGCGGCTTCGGCCGCTCTTACCGACGACCGCTTCCCTCCGCTGTCAGTGCGTCCTTACGCTACCGGACAGCGAGCCGGAGCCGGACTTCGCGGTGTGTACTCCGGCCCGCGCCCGCCAGGGGAAGCATCCGAAACCGGCCGACGTGTTCGTCGTAATCGAGGTGTCCGATACCAGCGTGTACGGTGACAGGACTACCAAACTTCAAATGTACGCCGAGAACGGTATCCCGGTCTACTGGATCGTCAACCTCGAAGACCGGCAGGTCGAGGTGTACGCCGACCCGGTTTCGCCCCGAAATGCCGCCCCGCTCTACCGTACCCGGACGGACTACAAGCCCGGCCAGGACGCCCCGCTCGTGGTCGCGGGCACCCAGGTCGGGGTGGTCCCGGTCGATGCCGTGTTACCCTGACCGCCGGTCCTGGCTCACCTCCGTGACCCGCCGCCAGGACTTCCGGAGCAGCCCGACCACCGTCCACCCGGTCAGCATGCCCAGCACGTACGCCCCGGCCACCCAGATCGAGAAGGAGAGGTTCCACTGCTGGTTGAGGAAACTGACTTCCTCCGGCCGGTTGTTCTGGTACGCGAAGACGGCGATCGCCGCCAGGAACAGCACCAGGAACACGCCGTAGATCACTTTCATGGCCGCCTCCCAGTGGAACGGGTGCGCCCACATCTTCGCATCACCGTCCGGCCGACACAACGGCCCGCCGAGGGACCGGCGGCCGGCTACTGCTTTTTCCCGTCGTCTTGCGGCCAGACGATCCGCTTCTTCCCGTCCCCGTAGGGGCTGGTGGTCCAGATGTGCAGCCGTTCGATGCCGTTCTGGTCCGCCCGGACATCGAACTGGTACGGCGCACCCCACGGGTCGGTAATCGCCTTAGCGCCGCCCGCCAGCAGCGGTGGCGTGCCGGTGTTCGGATCCTTGACGACCAGCAACTTCAACGCGCGGGGGTACACGCCGCCGTTCTTGATGTAGTAGGCCACACCCGCCTTCTGGATGTTCTGCATCTGGAGCAGCGCCCGAGCTTCCAGCGCTCCCTCCACCCGCCTAAACAGGCCGGTCCCGGCCAGCACCTTGTAGGCATCCTTGTGCTTGGCGAACACCCGGTCGTGGGCCAGGGTCAGCGCCTCGGCTTGCTTCTTCCGCTCGTTCGTCCACTTCACCTCGGCCTTGACCCGCTCACCCCTGGGCCGGACCGCGTACCGCTTCTCCAGTTCCCCGAGCCGGGCGCTCAGCTCCTCCAGCCGCGGCTTCGCCGTCTTGGCCGTCGCCCGGTCCTTGACGCCGTTTAGCACCTCGACGGCCGCCTTTGAAGTCTCGACGAGCGAGCGGCTGATGGCGCCGGCGTCCAGTTTCTCGGTAGCCGGCGGCTGAATCAGAGCGGTGAGGAGCAGCAGCGTAGGGGACATGGGAAGGCTCCGGAACACAAGATAACCCAGGAATTGTAATCCGCTTCCGGGTGAGAGAATCGTGAACCGGCCGGGACGAAGTATAATTGTGCGGTTTCACGCTCCCGGAGGGGATTCCGTGTCGCAGTCATTGTCGCGGTGGCAGGCGGTCTTGCTCGGCGCGGTGGTCCTCCTGGCGTTCGGCCTGACCGGCGTCGGCCTCACCCGGATCGCCGACCGGCAGCGGCTCTGGGCCGAGACGTTCGAGGTGTCGGCCGGGTTCGTGGAGGTCCACGACATCGGCCCCGGCACCCCGGTCCGCGTCCGCGGCGTCGAGGCCGGGCAGGTCGTCGCCGTCGAATACCCCGACCACGACGGTCCCGGCGCCGCCGTCACCGTCCGCATGAAGCTCGACGCGAAGTACGCCGGCCGGCTGTACGCCGACGCCAGCGCGCAGCTCCATGCCACCGGGCTGATCGGCTCGAAGGTGATCGCCATCAGTCCCGGCACCCCCGCGTCCGGGCCGCTGGCCGACGGCCGGCTCCGCGCCATCGAAACGCCGGACCTGGCGAAGACCGCGGCCAAGCTGGAGGCGGTCGCCGACAAGATCGGCGCCGCGGCCGACGAGGCGAAACTCCTCGTCCGCGAGGCGCGGACCGGCGACGGCACCCTTGGCAAGCTGATCCGCGACGACAGCCTCTACGCCGACCTGAAGGGGCTGGCCGGCGACACCCGGCAGATGGTCCGGCGTGCCGATTCGACGGTCGGCCGGGTCGAGGGGCAGGTGGACAACGTGCAGCGGTTCGTTGCCGATGGCCGCGACACCCTGCGCTCCGTCAAGCAGGGGACCGACGCCCTCGGGCGGCTGCCGATCGTCCGCAGCTACGTCGAGGACGCGGCGGCGCTGCTGGTCCGGCCGACCTGCCGGCGGGAGGCGGGGACGTACAACACGGTCCACATCTTCGAGCCGGGCACGGCGATCATGTCCGACCAAGGGCGGGCGCACCTGATGTACGTGGTCGGGTGGCTCAAGGGGGTGCGGGACGACCGGGCGGAGGTGGTGGTGGCGGCCCTATGCGACCCCAACGACAAATCGCAGACCTCGGCGTCGGCGGCCGAGCTGACGCGGAAGCAGGCCGAGTCGGTGGTCGAGTTCTTGAAGGCCCACGGGGTGCATAGAATTGGCTGGGGTTCCCGGATCGGCGTGTCGTCCGGCCGGAAGATGACCCCGATCGGGCTGGGGTTCGGGCCGTCGCCGGTGGTCGATAAGGAACCCCTGCCGCCGTCCTACGTGCAGATCGTGTTGTTCACCCCCGTGGGGTAATAACGATCCGCAGATTCCGCAGATGACACAGATTAGAAGACAGATCAGAAAGGACGGTTGAGTTAAGAGACCGATCTCTTCTGCTCAACTCTTCTGTCTGTCTTCTAAGCTGTGTCATCTGCGGAATCTGCGGATCGTTTCGGCCGGGGTAGGAGGTTCGCGTGACAGGTCACCCCGAACCCCCCGCGCTGGAGCCGGCCGACGACGCGCGCGTTTCGTTGCTCTACCACCTCTGCCGCCTTCAGTTCCCGTCCGTGGCCGTGACCGAGCCGGCGTTCCGCCGCCACCTGGACCGCACCCTCCGCATCTACCTGCCGAAGGCCGAGGGACCGCTTACCTGGGCCGGCTACCTCGACGGGCTGTACGCCCTGGACTGGCTCGTCTGCGTCGGCTGCCTGGAAGGGCAGACCCCGGCGTGGGAACTCCTGTTCGCGGCCCGGACCGGGCGGTCGGATTGTCTGTTGGTGGACGCGCTGCGGGCGCGGGCGAGCCGGCTGTACCCGCGCAACGAGGAGCGGCAGGAGAGCGCCGTCACCGAGTTCTGGAGTCAGTTAATCGTCTCCGAGACGGACAACGGCACGGCGGTGCTGGTCCGGTACGACGGTCAAAGGCCGCTGGCCCCGTGGCTGATCCGGGTGTTCCAGAACTGGCACCTGTCGAAGCTCCGCCAGCTCGGCATCGTTACGGCGCTGCCGGACGACGACATCGCCATGCCGCTGCCGACGGCGGCGAAGGCCGACCCGCGGTGGCACGATGCCTTTTGCGCCGCGGCGCGCGAGTGGCTCGACGCGATCACCGACGGCGAGCGGCTGATCCTGGGGATGCGGTGGCGGTATCGGATGAGCCAGCGGGAGGTGGCGAACCTGCTGGGCGTCCACGAGGGGACGATCTCGCGCCAGACGGACAAGCTCCGCGACCGGGCGCTGGAGGCGATCGGCCAGCGGCTGGTGGCCCAGGGGTGGACCGGGGACGACCTGGAGGGGTTCGTCCTCACGGAGATGGGCGGCATCCTGGTGGACGATCCGCGGCTGTCGGCGGCCCAGCTCGCCCGGCTACTCGCCAGCCGTGGCAAGGAGCCGCCCGAGCCGGCGGCGTAGGGCGCCAAGGCATTCACCACTAAGGCACAAAGATCACACAAAGACACACAAAGACGAAGAGAGTCCCGGTCTTCCTTTGTGTCTCCTCTGTGTGACCTTTGTGCCTTTGTGGTGAATGCCTTCGGCATGTGCAGGGGATGACCGAATGCCGTTGACGTTCGAGGTCCGGCACCGCGACGGCGCCGCCCGCGTCGGGTTGCTCGCCACCCCGCACGGGGCGGTCGAGACGCCGATGTTCATGCCGGTCGGCACCCAGGCCACGGTCAAGGGGCTGACCCCCGACCAACTCCGTGCCGCCGGCGCCCGGATCATCCTCGGCAACACCTACCACCTGGCGCTGCGGCCCGGCGACGAACTCATCCGCGACCTGGGCGGGCTGCACCGGTTCATGGGCTGGGACGGCCCCATCCTCACCGACTCCGGCGGGTTTCAGGTCTTCAGCCTCGCCGAGCAGCGCACGATCACCGACCACGGGGCGAAGTTCCGTAGTCACATCGACGGGGCGCGACTCGAACTCACGCCGGAACGGGCCGTCGAGATACAACAAAACCTCGGCTCCGACATCGCGATGGTGCTCGACGAGTGCCCGCCGGGGGATTCTGCCCCGGAGGCGATGCGGGAGGCCGTCCGGCGGACGATCCTGTGGGCCGAGCGGTGTAAGCGGCACCACACGCGGGCGGACCAGGCGCTCTTCGCCATCGTCCAGGGCGGGACCGATCTCGCCCTGCGTGCCGAGTGCGCGGCGGAACTCGTGGCGATGGACTTCCCGGGATACGCACTGGGCGGGTTCAGTGTCGGCGAATCCCCGGCAGCAATGCACGCGGCTCTGCCCGAATGCGCGGCTCTGCTGCCGGAGGGGAAGCCGCGCTACCTGATGGGCGTTGGCCGGCCGGAGGACCTGCTCGCGGGGGTGGCGGCCGGGATCGACCTGTTCGACTGCGTGATGCCGACCCGGTCGGGGCGGAACGCTCTGGCGTTCACAGCCGACGGGCCGGTCCGGCTGCGAAACGCCAAACACCGGCGAGATGCGGCCCCGCTGGAGTCCGGTTGCGCGTGCTACACCTGCGCCCACTTCGGCCGGGCGTACCTGCACCACCTGTTCGCCGCCGACGAGATGCTAGGGCCGACGCTGGTGAGCCTGCATAACGTGGCGTACTACCTGCGGTTGATGGCCGAGGCGCGCGCGGCGATCCGAGAGGAACGGTTCGCGGCGTTCCGGGCGGGCTGCCGGGATCGGTGGGGGGTGGCTTAACCCCTCCCCCCAACCCCCTCCCCTAAGCGGGGAGGGGGAGCAAGAGGGCGCCCCCTATCTTTCTCCCCTCCCCGTTTCGGGGAGGGGCCGGGGGAGGGGTGAACGCCCCTCTCCCCAGCGGGGAGAGGGGAACAAGAGGGCGGCCCACCTTGCCCGGCTGGTCGGGCCGGCCTAGGATGAGCATTCCGATTTTGCCGACTGTGCCGGGCCGCTGGGCTTCGCCCCGCGGCTCGCTTTGATGGGTCTCTCGATGACCGCCTACACCCTGATCGCCGAAGACCCCGCCCCCCCGAAGCAGGACGCCGGGCTGATCGGCAGCCCCGCGTTCCCGTTCCTCCTGCTGGCCCTGTTCGCGCTGTTCTGGGTCGTGGTCGTCCTGCCGCAGAGCCGGCGCGCGAAGCGGGAGCAGCAGCATATGCTCGCCGGGATCAAGCCGGGGAGCCGGATCGTCACCTCCGCCGGGATCGTCGGCAAGGTGGTCAAGGCGAAGGACGGCGAGGACGAGATCACCATGCAGTCCGAGGACGCCAAGCTGCGGGTGCTGCGGTCCTCGGTACTGCGCGTGCTCGGCGACGAGCCGGCGGAGAGCAAGTAGTAAGGATTACCCCAAGCCCGCGGATTGCGATCCGCGGGCTTTGCCACGGGAACGTGCCATGCGACGCAACTTCCTCCTCGGGCTGGCGGTCTGCCTGGTCCCGGCCCTGATCGCGGGGCTTTACGTCGTCCGCGGGTTCGCCCGCGAGAGCCGGGAAGAGGGGACCGGCTTCCGCCGCGGCATCGACCTGGCCGGCGGCACCATCCTCGTCTACGAGGTGGACGTGGCCAAGACCGAGGCCCGCAAGCACGAGTCCAGCGCCAACTCGGCCCAGGCCGCCGCCAACGGATTGTCGTCGGACGACATCCGCCGGCTGGCCGAGAACCTCAAGCGGCGGATCGACCCGGCCGACCTGCGCAACGTCATCGTCCGGCCGGTCGGCACCACCCGGGTCGAGATCATCCTGCCGTTCACCGGGTCCACCTCCGGCGAGGCCGGGGCGACCGAGGACTTCGTCCAGGATGTCAAGAACCTAGTCGGCCAGGTCGGGGTGCTGGAGTTCCGCATCCTGGCCAACAACGTGGACGACGCCGAGGCGATCCGCGACGCCCAGCGGCTGATCGAGGAGGCCAACACCGACCCGGCGGCGAAGGCCCGGGCCAAGACTCGGGCCGAGGCCGGGCTGCCGCCGGAGGCGCCGGCCGGCGAGTACAAGGTGCTCGACCTGGACGGCGTCACCTACGAGTGGGTCGAGTTGGGCAAGGAGACGCGCGAGTCGCTGCACATCAACAACGCCGCCGCCACCGACCCGACGGCCGGCCCGCTCTGGCACACCCTGGCGCAGACCCGCGGCCACACCTACCTCTACCACACCAGCGACGAGAAGCAGGGCCGGCAAATCAGCTACCTGCTCACCAGCCGCGACTTCGCCAAGACCGCCCCGACCAAGGACGAGCGCGACCCGGAAAAGGGGATCGACAAGAAGGTCGAGTACTTCGTGCTCGCCCGCGTCTCCCCGCAGGACAGCCTGAAGGTGGACCGCTCGGTCGGGCTGACCGCCCGGTCCCAGACCGACCAGCGGACGCTCAACCCGGCGGTCGGGTTCGGGTTCAACGCCACCGGCGCCCAGCGGCTCAAGCGGATGACCGAGCGGAACCGGCCGACGACCACCCACCTGCGGAACATGGCGATCATCATGGACGACAAGGTCGTCTCCATGCCGTACCTGGGGGCGGTGCTCTCCGACGGCGGCGAGATCTCCGGCAACTTCACCCAGGGCGAGGTCAACCGGCTGGTGTACATCCTGCGGTCCGGGGCGCTCAACGCCGAGCTTAAGCCCGACCCGGTCAGCGAGAACACCGTCGGCCCGACCCTCGGCCGCGACACCATCCGCAAGGGGCTGGAGGCCGTCGGCCTGTCGTTCGCGGCCGTGATGATCTTCATGGTCATCTACTACCGGTTCGCCGGGCTGGTCGCCTGCGTCGCCCTGTTCATCAACCTGCTGTTGACGGTCGGGTTCATGGTCATGGTGAACGCCGCGTTCACCCTGCCGGGGCTGGCCGGCATCGTGCTGATGCTCGGCATGGCGGTGGACGCCAACGTGCTCATCTACGAGCGCATCCGCGAGGAGCGCGAGCGCGGGGCGAACCTGCTGACGGCGGTGCGCAACGGCTACGACCGGGCGTTCCCGACTATCATCGACACCCACCTGACCAGCATCTTCACCGCCATCGTGCTGTACACGTTCGGCAATGACAACCTCAAGGGGTTCGCGGTCAGCCTGACCGTCGGGCTGATCATCAGCCTGTACACCGCCCTGTACGTGACCCGGCTGATCTTCGACTACTGGATGCACCGGCGGTGGCTGACCCAGCTGCGGATGATGCGGCTGTTCGCCCGGCCGAGCTTCGACTTCATGCGCATCCGGCACTACGCGTTCGGCGTGACCGGGACGCTGACGGTGCTGGGGCTGGCGCTGTTCCTGGCCCGCGGCGACTCGGTGCTCAACGTGGACTTCACCAAGGGGACGCTCTACGGCGGGCGGCTCAAGGAGGGGGAGGCGCGGCCGCTCAGCGGCACCGTCACCGTCAACGGCCAGACGCGCACCGGGCTACTGGACCTGCTCGGCGAGCAGCGGCAGGCGGACCGGCTGGCGGTCAAGCCGCTGCCCGAGGGGGTGGTCTGGCTGACCCCGCCGGTGGCCGGCGACGAGAACACCCAGGCGCGGGCCGCCGAGTACGTCTACAAGATCACGTACGCCGATGGGGCCGAGGCGGTCGTCACCCTGGCCAACCCGCCGGAGGGGGCGACCGAGCAGGAGCGGCTGGAGGACCTGCGGCAGCGGGCCTCCCAGTTGCCGGGCCTCTCGGCCGAGCAGGTGTTCCTCGCCGGCCAGGACCGCGACCTGCCGCCCGGCACCTCCCGGTCGTTCACCGTGCGGACCACCGAGCGCGAGCCGGAGTTGGTCCAGGCCAGCCTCGACCGGCTACTGCGCGACCAGGACGGCCACCAGCTGCTGGAGGCGGTGAGCATCACCGGCGTGCGGATCGACGGCCCGGTGGCGACGGTGACGCTGGACCGGCCGGCGTCGCCGGGGTATCTCAAGCGGTTCGTCGAGCGCGAGCTGAAGCTGGCCGGCCGCTACCCGGCGGCCGGTGGGATCCCGGCACTCGTCACCGGCGTGCCGACTCCGGGCAACCCGGACGTCGCCCAGGAGGAGGGGCGGACCGGGAAGTACACGACCATCCGGGTGGACGTGTCGCAGAATTCCGAGTTCCGGTCGCTCAAGGAGGCCAGCGACGCGCTCGGGGCGGTGGCCGGGGCGGCGGCCGTGACCCGGCCAGAGGCGGCCAAGGACGAGGCGGCGTTCGCCGCCGTGCTGGCGGCGGCGGAGAAGGCGTTCGAGGCCCGGCCGATCCCGGACCGGCTGGAGACGTTCGACCCGACCCTGGCGGCCGACACCGCCAACAAGGCGCTCTACGCCATCTTCGCCAGCTGGCTGGCGATCCTCGGCTATCTGTGGTTCCGGTTCGGCAGCTGGACGTTCGGGCTGGCGGCGGTCCTGTGCCTGGTCCACGACCTGTGCTTCACCTTGGGGATCATCGCCGCCTGCCACTACATCCACGACAACCCGGTCGGGCAGTTCCTGCTGCTGCACGACTTCAAGATCGACCTGACGGCGGTGGCGGCGCTCTTGACCCTGATCGGCTACTCGGTCAACGACACGATCGTGGTGTTCGACCGGATCAAGGAGGTCCGCGGCAAGAACCCGGCGCTGACGCCGCAGATGATTAACGACAGCGTCAACGGCACCCTGAGCCGGACGGTGCTGGCGTCGGTGACGGTGTTCCTGGTGGTCGGGGTGCTGTACTTGTTCGGCGGCGAGGGGGTGCACCTGTTCTCGTTCGTGATGGTGGTTGGGGTGGTGGTCGGGACGTACAGTTCGATCTACGTGGCCAGCCCGCTGCTGTTGATCCTGGGCGAAGGCAAGCCGCGGGCCGGCGACCGTCGGGTGCGGGCCGAGCCGGCCGCCGCCACGACGGCCTGACACGAGGCCGCCCGGTGAGCCGGGCGGCCCCGGCGTTTTTCATGAGAGGGTGATGAGAACGGACGGCCTGCCCGACCCCGTTGTTGACAACCGGGGCGGTTGATGAAACGATCGTTCGGGTCCGGGTCTCGAAGTTCTCCCTCGTCTTCCGGGTGCCGAATGAACTCTTTTTCCGCCCGACCGCGTCGGGGCTTTACGCTCATCGAGTTACTCGTCGTGATCGCCATCATCGCGATCCTGATCGGGCTGCTGCTGCCCGCGGTGCAGAAGGTCCGCGAGGCCGCCGCCCGGACCCAGTGCAGCAACAACGTCAAACAACTGGCCCTGGCCTGCCACAACTACGAGAGCTCCAACGGGACGCTACCGCCGTTCGCCATCGCCACGACCAGTGACTACGGGTCGGCCCACTACCTGCTGCTGCCGTACATCGAGCAGGATAACTTGTACCGGCAGGCGAACGGGGTGTCGTTCAACGTGCGGACGGCGGCGGTCAAGACGTTCACCTGCCCGACCGACCCGACGGTCACGGCCGGGGTGTTCACCAGCCAGGCGGTCAACTACCCGTACAACGGGACCGCCCCGAACCGAATCTCGGTCAACGGGGTCCCCTACGGGGCGGCCTCGTACGTCATCAACGGGCAGATCGTCACCGCCGGGATGGCGAACGGGCACCCGACCCGGGGCGCCACGACGCTGATCGGCATCTCCGACGGGTCGAGCAACACGATCCTCTTCGCCGAGCGGATGGCGTTCTGTGCCGGGCCGGAGTACCCGACCGCCGCGACGCCGCACCTGGCCCAGGGGTCGGTGACCTGGAGCATTTGGGCCCGCGGGGGGAAGAACACGACCAACAGCAACTGGGCGGACGGGGCACCGGCCGCCCCGCTGCCCCCGGCCAACAACGCGAACGGCCCGGACGGGTACACCTGGTGGGACAACGCGATGTTCGACGCCCCCTACCGCACCACGTCGAACCTCAACGCCGGCCCCGGCCCGCGGACCGACCCGAACTTCCGCCAGAACTGGGACGGCGGGGTGGTCAACCCGGGCGGCGTGCAGGCGGGCGCCCGGCCGCACGTGTGCGACTACCGCCGGCTCCAAGCCTTGCACGGCAGCATCATGCAGACCGGGCTGGCCGACGGCAGCGTCCGCACCATCAGCGCCAGCATCGGCGCCCTCACCCTGCAGCGGGCGGCCACCCCGCACGGCGGCGAGGTCCTGGCCAACGACTGGTAACCCGACCGGGAGTATTCCGATGCACGGTCTGATGCGCCGGCTGCTCGGCGGGGCGGCGGTCCTCGCCCTGGCGGCCGGCTGTTCCTCCGAGCCGCCGATGGCCCAGGTTTCCGGCACGGTCACGTTCAAGGGCCAGCCGGTCCCGGCCGGGTGGATCTCGTTCACCCCGGACGCCAACAAGGGTACGGTGCGGGTCTGCCAGATCAAGGACGGGGTGTACGACTCCTCCAAGGAGGGCCAGCCCGGCGTCTACCCCGGCAAGAACCTGGTCAAGATCGCCGGGTTCGACGGCAACAAGGTCCCGCTCTGGGGCCAGGGCAAGCAGATATTCAACCCGGTCGATGACACCTTCAACGTGCCGTCGGGCACCACGACCAAAGACTGGGTGGTCCCGGAGTCGGCCGGCAAGAACGTGAAGATCCAGCCGACCGCCGACGAGTGATCGCCGGCGGAGTCCTGACGAGCGGGGGCGGTCCGCGGCGGGCCGCCCTCAAACACGTCCGCGCCGGGTCGGTATCTGACCCGGTTTCAGGCGCCGAGACCGCCGCGGGTCCTCTTCCGGCTCCTCCGTCCGCTGGGGCCATGTGAGGAACCACGCCACGACGGTCAGGCCGACCAGCGGCGCCAGGTCGAACAGCAGGGAGCCTACGCTGAACGAGGAGTAGAAGGTCTCCCCCGTGGCCGGCCGGGAACTCCAGCGGGCGAAGCGGTCTGGCCACCCGGCTTTCTTGGTGGTGTACGATCCGTCGGGCGGCGACTCCTCCGTCCGGGGCGTGTTGGCGACGATCCACAGGACCACCAGAGCGGCCACCACGGCCCAGAACACCCGTTTTTGTCTCATCGGCGATACCTCCTGTGGGCGTGTCGAATAGCCTACTCGGTCGCACCCGCCCCTGTACACCGAATCCCGAAGTTGCACGCCGAATCGGTGCCGCTTACGATGCGGTGGACACAGCCCCCCGGAGCCGTACCCATGCGCCGCATCGCCTGCCTCCTGGTCTCCTCCCTTCTGGCCCCGCCCGCCCTCGCCGCCGACCCGAAGCCGCCGGACACGAGTTTCGTGATCCGGGGGGCGACCATCCACGACGGCACCGGCAAGCCCGGCTATAAGGGCGACCTCTCCATCAAGGGGGACCGGATCGTCGCTGTCGGCACGGTCGGCGACGCGGCCGGCGCGAAGGTCATCGACGGCACCGGGCTGGTCGTCTGCCCGGGGTTCATCGACCTGCACACCCACTGCGACCCCGGGCTGACCGGCAAGACCGGCCGGTTCAACAAGAATTACGCGACGCAGGGCTGCACCACGGTCGTCACCGGCAACTGTGGGTCCGGCCCGGTGGACGCGGGCGCCTGGTTTGCCAAGCTCGAGGCCAACGGCGTCGGCACGAACGCGATCCTCCTGGCCCCGCACAACTCGATCCGCAACCAGGTCATGAGGAACGAGAACCGCGCCCCGACCGCGGACGAACAGAAGAAGATGGAAGCGCTGGTCGAGAAGGCGATGGCCGACGGCACTTTCGGAATGTCCACCGGGCTGATCTACAACCCCGGCACCTACTCCGAGACGACGGAGATCATCGGCCTGGCGAAGGCCGCCGCGAAGCACGGCGGGCTGTACGCCAGCCACATCCGCAACGAGGGCGCGGGCCTGCTGACCGCGATCGAGGAGGCGCTGCGGGTCGGCAAGGAGTCCGGCTGCCGGGTGCACATCTCGCACATCAAGGCGAGCGGCAAGGCGACGTGGGGCAAGTCCGCCGACGCCGTCGGGCTGATCGAGGCGGCGCAGCGGGCCGGCCAGAAGGTGACGGCCGACCAGTACCCGTACATCGCCAGCAGCACGTCGCTGCGGGCCACCGTGGTCCCGGCCCGGTATCGGGAGGGGGGCCAGAAGGACTTCGTGAGACGGCTCGACGACCCGCAGACCGGCCCGCGGATGAGGGCCGACATCGCGAAGGCGCTGGAGGCCCGCGACGGCGGGGCGGGCATCCAGATCGCGCGGTACGCGAAGAAGCGGGGGTGGCAGGGGAAGAAGATTTCTGAGATCGCGGCGGCGGAGAAGCGGGAACCGCTCGACGTCGTGCTGGAGATCGAGCGCAACGGCGGGGCGCAGATCGTGAACTTCTCGATGAGCGAGGAGGACGTGCGGGTGTACATGAAGCGGCCGTGGGTGGCGACCGCGTCCGACGGCGGGGTGCAGACGCCCGGAGACACGGTGCCGCACCCGCGCAACTACGGCACCTTCCCGCGGAAGATCGGCCGCTACGCCATCGCGGACGGCGTCGTCTCGCTGGAGCAGGCGATCCGCAGCAGCACCGGCCTGCCGGCGAGCATCCTGGGGCTGACCGACCGCGGCACGTTGAAGGCGGGCGCCTTCGCGGACGTGGTGGTGTTCGACCCGAAGGCGTACCGGGACACGGCGACGTTCGCCAAGCCGCACCAGTACGCGGCCGGGGTGAAATGGGTGTTCGTCAACGGCACCCCGGTGGTGGCCGACGGCAAGCACGACGCGAAGGCGCTGCCGGGCCGGGTGCTGCGGCACAAGCAGTAAAGCGATGGCACGCGGATGACGCGGATTCCAGCGCGGATGGGCGCGGATCAGAAGACCGGATTTCAATCCCTGGATTGATCCGCGTTTGATCCGCGCTGGAATCCGCGTCATCCGCGTGCCATCGCTTTCGGCTACGGCCTCAGGTGCGGCTTCGTCATCAGCGGGCCGCGGGCCTTGCGTAGCTCGTCCCAGATTTGCTTGTCGGTCATCCCCTGGTCGATCAGCTTGCCGATCGTCTCCCGCGCCGCGTTCGGGGCGCCGCAGCCGTTGGGGTTGCAGCTCGCCAGAGTGTAGAAGTCCCCGGTGCAGGTGTCCTTGCCGACCCCGCAGACGCAGTACAGGCTCGCCAGGAACCACTCGACCCGCTCGGTCTTCGTCTTCGCCCGGCCAATGTCCGGCGGGTACGGGCTTGTGTCCACCGATTCGGCCGGCGGGGTCATCTTGAGGCCCAGCCGCTGGCCGATCTTCAACTCCGATGACTGCAACTCGCCGACCACCAGCCGCACTTGCGTCCGCTCCCGCCACGGGGCGACCGCCTTCACCACCGCCTTGATCGGCGGCTCGGCGGTGAGGTGGACCACGTCGCCGGTCTTAAGCGACCGGCCCCAGCGCATCGCCTCGTGGTCGAGCATCACCTCCAGCTCGCCGCTGAAGACGTGGTGGAACGTCAACGTCCCGGGCAAGCTTTCGTTAGCCCACCGTTTCCGCAGC
Source organism: Fimbriiglobus sp. (assembly GCA_035699305.1). Taxonomy (GTDB): domain Bacteria; phylum Planctomycetota; class Planctomycetia; order Gemmatales; family Gemmataceae; genus DASSAT01. The sequence continues at coordinate 16,753 of DASSAT010000368.1, forward strand.
CACGCCTTCTGCTCGGCCCGTATGGCCTCGAACTCGTCGGCGGTGTACACGGCTCGCAGCCACCCCCCCACGGACTGATAGAACACCTTCTTCCCCGGCACCGCCTCCGCCGCGACCTGCATCAGGCCCTTGACCTTCGCCGTCCGCAGCCCGGACCGGACGGTCAGGGTCGCCACCGCGCCGCCCTGTGCGTGGGCGACATCCACGGCGATCACCTCCCAACCCGCCCCGTGGATGTCCTGCTCGCTCGGCTCGTCCGCGAGCATCGCCACCGACACCGGGTTCTTCTTGCGGTCGAGCTTCAGCCACGCCCACACCCGCTGGCCGGGCCGGAACTGCTCTAGCCGGCCCCACCAGCCATTCACCTTGATTTCGGCGTCCGGCTCGACCGGCCAGACCTTCGCTACTTTCTCGCCGTCGAGCAGCAGCGTCACGGTGCGGGCCTTCGAGTCCACGGCCTTCAACGTGGCGAACGGCTTCGGCAGGTTGCGCAGGAACTCGGCGGTGCCGGCCACCTCGCGGACCTTCTCCTCGGCCTTCTGATCCCCTCGGTCACGCTTCGGGCCCTGACCGAACACTTCGGTGTCCGGGTACTCGGCCGACCAGGCGAACCACTCGCAGGCGACGGCGTCCACCGGCTCCAGGGTCCAGCCCTTCAGCTTGCCGTCGCGGCACCGGCCGGACACGTCCCACGCCGAGTCGGTGTCGTGGTCCAGGGGGCCGAGTTTCGAATCCTTGAACCCGCGCAGTGTTCGCGCTTTCGGCTCGGGCTCTTGCAGCGGCGTCCCGCTGTCCAGGGGCGAGACGCCGTCCTTGTCCGGCCGCGGGGCGTGGTACTTCCGCGGCGGCGAGGCGACCGGCCGATAGGCCGCGGCCGTCCCGGTCCCGACATGATGGAGGATCACGATCGGGGTGCCGTCGATCGTGTCTTCCAGCAAGTTGAGGTTGCGGTTCAGCGGGTACGCCTTCGTCTTGTCGCCGACGCGGACGCCCAGCACCAGCTCCTCGGGCCATAGCCGCGGGTCCGTCTTCGCCGGGCGGGTCTTCGCCGAATCGGCGCTGTCCCCCTTCGGCAGCTCGACCGGCTTGTACTTGTCGAACATGTGGTACGCGACGGCGTGAGGGTAGCGCTCCAGCCAACTGCCCCAGGTGCTCGTCAGCGTCGGGACGGGCTTGAGCCGCTGGCCCTTCTTCGGGCCGTCGAACGCGACGCCGGACAGGCACGAGTAGAGCGTCCCGTCGCGGGTGTCCTTCATCACCATGACGCCGTTGCGCCAGCCGTGGAACCGGAAGGTGTAGCCTGGCGCGAACCCGCGGGCGTAGCCGGCGTCCGGGTCGTAGACGAAGACGCCGTAGCTGTCGGAGATGACCCGATACGGGGCGAGGAAGAACCGCACCGGGATGGCGCCGCCGTCGGAGTAGCCGCGGGTCCAGCACAGCACCGGGTCGTCGGACTTCAATTCGTTTGCCCGACGCTTGGCCTCATCGACGCAGTGCGAGCAGTTCGGGTTGACCAGCGTCTCGAAGGCGTCGGGCCTGACGAGGAGCTTCGGCTCGTCGGCGGCGACGACGGGGGCGAGAAGAAAGACGGTGAGAAGGGCGGCGGCGCGGGTCATGGGCAGGCTCCGGGGAGGGCAGGGGTGATTGTACACTCCTGGGACCGCGGCCGTCCCGGCCGCTCTTGCTCCGCACGTCGGGAGCCAGCGACGGCACCCCCAGCGCCCCGACCCGTCTAGTGCATTTTCAGGCGGATAGTTGTGTAAGGGGTTCCAGGTGTTCGCAGCCGTAGTAGTCGCACACGCGGGTTCGGACCTCATGGGCCGCGAGCAGACGCTCCGGTTCAACGATGGCCCGCTTGCCGTGGGCCCACTT